>NZ_JAYGHC010000057.1:0-15484 GCF_034932285.1 Cronbergia sp. UHCC 0137 | reverse complement strand
TTGCTGACGCACCTTATTTCATCTAAATAGCAACTTACGTTATTAGTTAATGTTTTAAGCGTGTTTATGTTTAGTCTAGGAAAAATAGGCTAAAATATGGTAGTAGGTAATTGATAAGAACCCAAATTGCTAGTTATAAATAAACCTAAATATCTGTAACTAGAAAAGCTCTGTTTTTATCCTGTTCATCCTTTAATCCTGAACATTATCTCGACCACGTTCAATAACCACCTGATTTTGACAAGGAAAAAATATGCAAATTTCTATTGTTTTACCCGATGCTATAGCCCATTATCTAACAGAAAAATGGGGTAATTTAGATAGTAGAATCATGGAAATGATAGCAGTTGAGGCTTATCGTCAAAGTTTAATTAGTGTAGGTAAATTAAGAGAATTATTAGGTATGAAAACCCGTTTAGAAGTAGACACCTTTTTAGAATCTCAAGGCATTGATCTAGCTTATAAGGAAATGGATTTAGAGCAAGATCGCCAAACACATCAACAATTACAAGAATCAGGCATTTTGTAGAATAATGTTAGTTATATCTGATACTTCTCCAATTTGTTATCTAGTGTTAATTGATGAAATTGACATACTTGCTCAACTTTATCATCAAGTGCTAATTCCGCAGATAGTTCAAGAAGAATTGTCCCATGAAAAATCACCAAATTTAGTTCAGAATTGGATTAATGATCCTCCTGATTGGTTAATTATTAAAAATATTGATATTACTGGGAGTCCAGATTTGGAAGTTTTAGATCCAGGAGAAACGGCAGCTATTCTTTTAGCAGAAAATCAGGAATAAAGCCTGCACCAATGCCTTGTAGATCATGTTCACCAGCAAGCTTATCACTCAGCATATCACTGTCGACCACAGTCTAGCCTTAAGTGATGTCGTTAGCGATCGCTTCTAGTTCATCATACAAGTTCCTCTCATTGTAAGGTAGACCTAAATTCTTAATCTCATTCAGAAATTTTTCTTTAACTTCCTGCTGGTAAATGGTTAAGACATCTCGCTTGCTTGAATCAGACTGATCACCTAAAAGATATCGGATAACATCTTCTTCCGTAACTCCACGTAGATTGTGCATTAATTGATTGCGGCGGTCTGCTTCACGTTCTCTCGTATATTGGCCTATCCATGTAAGCAATCTCCAAGATTGAAAATTCTTTTTTGGTGATTGTTTACACAATTCACGTATCCATGCAACCATAGCTTGATTGCTTCCCACTACAGAAAAATTACCAAAATCGCCTTTTATGAGCTTTTTAAATATCTCATTATTTTTGACAGGAAAGGATAATTTTCCTAAAATTCTTATTTTTTCTTCTTTAATATTTGTGCTTCTATGTACACCTATTAAGTTTTTTAAATGATTATCTTTGTGATATATCTCAGTGTCTTCTTCTCTTCTTTTAAAACCTAATCCTTCCTGATTCCAAACAATCATGTCCTCCACTCTTAATTTTCCGTGAGTTGGTAAATCAAAAGTTTCATAGCGACTATATAATTCATTGATTATAGCTGCCTTTAAAAATGTTTCATGGGCAGCAGCTAATAATGTGATTCCCTGAATATAATTTTTTTCTTTAAAGAAAAGTTCTATTAAAGATAGTGAATCAACAACGCGCTGTATAGCTGGCTTCACATAAAATTCATTTTCATCTTTTTTAATCAAACTTTCACAAATATTAAATACGCTCACCATATTTTTTAAACGTGGGATCAGGTTTTTAGTATCTACATAACCAATTTCCTCCAACATAGACAAAGCCGCACCAGGTAAACCTTTACGAACTAATTGTTTCGCTTTTTCAATTTGAATTCCCATCCAGTAATTAGAAATATCAACTATTTGAGGCTCTGATGCTGGCTCATTATCATTGTTAAAAAATATATTACTTGATAAAAATCTGACATTCTTAAAATTACTTAAACTGACAAACTGCACTGCTGAAGATATTGCCGGAGTTCCCGCTTGATGGCTAACATATACAGTTTCATTGGGGTCATATTCAGTATATTCTGCTAATTTTTCTTGAATCTTCTTGAATTCTTCTTTCGCTACATCTAAAGTATTTTCCCAGTTATCTAGTCCTTCCTTAGATGTTTCTGAAGTGTGGAATTTCTTAGCTGGTCTTAAAGTGTGAAATTCTAGTTTAATTGATGAGAAGATCTCTCTTTGCTGAAAATACTTTTTAAACATAGGTTCTAAAGTACAAGTATCCTGCCAAAAAGGAGAGAATTCATTTTCTACTTTCTCATTCAAATTACCATTTTTATCAACAAATATATTTCTTTGGTCGGTCAACAAAACAATAATAATGGATGGTTTTTTATTGGGTTCATCCAAAAAATATTGAGTGAAAGTATCTAACAATGGAAAAGCCAAATCATCATAATTATCCTGTAAATGATTTTCATACACTATCCCTAATATCCTCGCAGTAACAGGATAAAGTTCCGTAGCTTTATCTTCTTGAAGACAAGCAAACTTATCCCATTTTATGATATCTTTATCATCATCATATCTAACGTCTCCATAAAAATCTTCCCAATTATCATCGGTCTTTAACTGCACGTCACTATTGCCTGTTGTAATAATCCAAATTGACATATTAAATCTCCTGATTACCAAACTTGTTTAAATTCACTCTCATCTTTAAGAAAATCCAAAAACTTTTTAGTTTCTGAACATTCATCAGGAAAAATAGTCAGCAACTCTACATAACCTTTCCCAGAGACAACTTTCCCCTGTTCATTAGTTACAAAACGCGGATACATACGATGCCAAATGCGTCCTGTATTTCCCATGCTTCCTGCTAAAATATAAGGATTTCTAATTCTATTATTCCCCTTATAAGCATCATGAAACCAGTGAATTGCTAGACTTTTACTATTTTCTGCAAAACGCGCCCACACTTGTACTTTCGGTGCATACCAAGCTTCCCGCCACTGTGTGATATCATCATTTTTATTTGATTGATTTTGAGGTTGATTCTGGACAGTTTCGGGACGTTTTGGTGGAGATTTGAGAACAGGAGCTTGATTGGGTTTTGATGTTTGTTTGTTATTGGGTATATTAGTTGTGACAGTTGTATTTGTAGATTTCTGTGTTGGTTTATTGGTTAATAAATTAACATCACGTTTGATTTGCTTATCTTGCGGTATCCAACTCCGAATTACATCACGAATTTGTTGGATATATTTAGCAATATCATTGGGATTTTTTGTGTTGTTTTGGTCATTTTCTAAATTATTGATAGGATAATATTCTGACTCATCAATAAATTGCCAGTGACAACCAATAACCTTTTCTGGATGCCTTTCAAAATAGGTTGTATAAAACTCCTTATGACATACTCTGCGCCAAGATTTACCAATTCCACCAAATAGTATGGCAAATTTAATGATAGCTTTGGCTGTATCTATTAACTTGAGTCTTTCTGCATCATTTATATCAGGATGCATACAAAAAATATTTAAAATTCCTTGCGAAAGTTCATAGTGTTTGGGATGAGATGGAAAGCTAAAATTTTCTAAATTAAAATCAAAACCTATTCCCAATAATCCCACATTGACATCTTTTGAATTTTGATTATTTTTGTCAGCAAATCCACCCCATAATTTTTTAGTAATTTCCTTGGCTGTAACTTCGTCAGTCATTCCTGCTAATAAACGTAAAGTATGTCCTCGTAATGCAGCTTTGAACATATTCGGACGAAATTCTGGTGTTTTATTAACTAATGTTGATACACCACCCTGTCCTTTCAGCTTAATTTGTAATAGTAGATGGGAAGGTTTTTGCTGATTATAATCAGTTTCTTGAAAATATCCGTAACCAGCACTGACTCTAGAACCAAGTCCATTAGCTAATGCTATTTCCCAGATTTTTTTAATTTTATCCCATGCGGGGTTATCTAATTCTTCGCTACTAGAAAACCCGAATTTTAATGTAGTATGATATAGAGATATCATCGAATTTGCATTAGTTGATTTATCTCTATCATCCTTAATTACTTGTCTACTTTCCTGACTATGAACAATATCTACTAATTTTGTTGTCCAATCCAAATCAACTGGATAAGCACCATGAAACCGCAAAATTCCAGGTTCACTACTACCATTCTCTAATTTTTTACCACAATAGTTTTCTGCTTCTATTCTCCCCTGTTCTTTCCCATAAAGTTGTTTGCAAGCACGAATAAAAGCACCTTTCATGCTTGCACCAGAGAAATAGGGAAAACCTTTAGCACCAATAATTGGACGGATAAAACCTTCATCTTGTCCACTATTGGAAACTAATCTCCATTTGATTGTGTATTTCCATGTTTCTACATGAGAACCAAATTCTGGAAATTTAAAGTTTATATTTTTCGCGGGTTTTACACTTGGTTTTGAACGTGCCAAAGCTTTATTTACTGGTTGATTAGATGCAGCTTGATTGCTGTAAGATACTTCTTTCGGAAGTAAATCTTTAGGAAAAATATTCTTCCATTCATCAACCCATATCTCTGCATCTTGTCGTTTTTCTGCACTTTCTTTTTTATTAATAACTCTGTGAATTTGGCAACGTCCATCAATTTGAGCGCGGAACATCATGGGTATATCTTCAGCATTCATGGTTATTTTTCCTTTTTTGATTATTTTTATTTAACTTTATTAAATCGCTGTGTCCACCAAACTAAACTGTCACAAAACTGAGTTAAAACGGCTAAAGTTACTCTTTGATGTTCGATGAGAAATTGATCTTTATCCCAAAGTAGAGCCGTCATTTTTTTGATATCTTCTGTGTTAAAATTTTTGCCATCATGCCTTATTTTTTCATTAGGAACAGTGATTCCGGCTTGTTTCATAATGTCTACTAATTCTTGCCAAGTTGCTAACCAAAACTCCCCTTTGTTGTAATCTTCACGATTTTCTTTTTTACTCATTAAGCGTAAATGCTCTCCCCAAAATCTTTCTAATCCATAAGCTGCTGTGACACGCATTTTATGAGATTCTTTTAAAACCTCTTTGTCTCGATATTTAAGGACTAGATGCTGTGCTTTTTGGTCTAATTCGTAGGAGTTCCAAGTCATGATTTTGTCTCAGTAATATGCTTAATTGTTAAATGACAATGACCTAAACCAATAGATTCAAGTCCACCCAAATATATCTCACCACTTAATTTACCCTGAATCGGTTTCCATTCCCAATCTTTATCGTGGAGTTTAATGGCAATTGGGAAGGCTAAAATTGTACCTTCGGGTAAGGCTTCGGTATTAAAAAATTGACCTTTTTTCGCCATTTTTTTATTGTCTTCTAAAGCAACTCGACTCTGACGATATAAAGCCATATCGTGAATCATCGCAATATCATTATCATCTACTACAACTGCTGGTAAATCTTCACCTAAAGGAAACCAATCTGATAAATTCGCTTCTCTTTTAATTTCTAAAAAACCAAGATTAAAAAAGAGAAATTTTTTACCTTTGTGTTTATTATCTTTCGATTCTAGTGCGCTATCCCATAATTTTTTAGAAGCTGTATATTCTTTGGGAATTTCGTTAGCTTTTCTATTCAAACCCGCTATACGATTATACCTTTTGAGTAAACTAGGGCAAGTCACCCAGACAATTGGTTGTCCCGGACAAAAAACAGGTAGCCAAACAATAGAAGCGTGTTCTAATTTAATTACAGCTTCAGTGGTACTATCTGCTTCTCCTGGTGCGGCTTTTTTGCCATACCAAAAATGTTCATCTTGTTCGGGAGGAATTGTTTCACCTTTCTTTTTTAAAAAACTGCAATATTGACGCATATCGGCTCGCAAGCGACCGCGAATTGAACTACCATTAATAATGCCAGTTTGGGTAAATTGGTCACGGAATATGAGGTTTAAATTGCCGTTTTCTTCCCCTGCTGTTGCTCCGACATGAACTGGTGCTAAGGTTTCAATAATTCCACAAGCTTTCTGATACATTATTTTCTCTCCTATTGATTTACTAATTGTGTTTGTTGAGAATTTGAATTTTGTAAACCTTTAATTTCTACTGGTAAACACAAACCAGAACCGATTTTGTTTAAGCTATATCCCTGATTAGGAAACCAGTCTTCAGGAAATTCACTCCAAGTTTTATCAAGTGGTTTTGGTAATACATATACACTTCCAGCGGGAACTGCATAACGTCCTCTTCCCAATCTTCCACTTGAATTTGACCGATAAGGGATGGCTTTATCAGTTAATAATTTAGTGTTGTCTTCTGGGAAATATGATGCTAAATCAGGATGTTGGGGAAAGCGATAAGAAAAGCGGGTTGAACCCCAAACAGCAGGAGAAATTAAAGCGAAAGCTTGTTGTATTTTTTGACCAAAAAGTTTTAGGACTTCTGGATTTTTAATATCTTGACATTCAATTTCCACAATATGATTTTCTCCTCCAAAGCGATACCAACCATTGTTTAGTTTATGGCTTGATAAATAAATTAAACAAGTATCTTCTGGCATTTGTACTGCACTTTCTAGAAACAAACCATCTTTTTCTTTGGAGTGCCTTTGGTCATCTTTCATGTGAGGATGAAGGGAAGATACATAATCCCAAGGATGAGTAGCACAATCTAGTTTATTTTTATTCCAAGAAGTAATAGTTTGCCATGTAAAAGCTGGTTCTAATTTATCTTCATCTTCTTGATATTGTCTTTGTCGCTGCCAATTGCCATTTTTATCTAATCCCCATTCGTCTCTATATTTCTCTTTCTCTCCAGCAATGATTCTATGCCAAGGAATTGGTACATAAAAATTCTGTTCATATCCAGATTTAGCCCAAAATGGTCCGGCAGTATGTAAATTATCAGTAAATTCTTTGTGATTTTTATCTGTTGATTTGGTGCTAAAAAATAAACCAGAAAGAACTGCTGCACTAGGGGGAAATTTTTCTCCGGAACGACCAACTAAGTTTTCGGGTGAAAGAAATGCACCTGCACTACCATATAAAAAACCTAATGGTCTAATGATGATGATGTGTTTGTATTTGAACATAAATGCCAACCAATTGTAATTAAATTTTCTATCCAATTAATCATTAATAAAGCTGTTTGAGCGGAATTTGCATCATCACTTGCACCTACAAGTAATTTTTCATGACTTTTAAGGATGTCTTTATAGCCAGGAAAATAAATATCAAAAAATTCTAAAAAATCTTGCCGATAGTCAAGAATTTTGCTTTGTTTTGCGGTGTTATTACTATCAATTTCTTGGCGACGACGGTTTTCTGCGAGTCCAAAAGCGTGACGGGCTTTGAGTTGGGCTAAATCGCTATAGATGTGTGTCCAATTGGGTTCGTGTTTACTATCCCGCCCTCTGCTTTCCCATTCTGGATAGGTGTTACCTTTTCTGTCTGTATACTCTTTCAAAATATGCAAATATTTCCACGGACAAGTCCATTCTACATACTGTCCACTATTAAATACGATTCTAATTGTTACGCGATCGCGTTTTAAACTTTTCGCTGTATCCTGTGCTTGACGACAATGTTGCAATACATCTCGTTGGGGAACACTCCCTGCAACCCAGACAAAACCAACGCTGACATTTATATCTTGTTTATGTTCGTGCCATTTATTATTTAATGTCATCAACCATTCCAATGCAGTCAATCCAGGAATTGGTTTTCTGACATTTTTACTATAAATTACTCCTAAAAAATCATCTCCACCGGCGTAAATTACTCTGCCTAATTTTTGCTTTGGTAGGTGTCTATAAAAATCCTTACCCCAATTACGTAATTCTATAGTCAATTCTCGAAGATTCTCTTTTGCTTTTTCACTATTGGCTAGTTTTTTCAACTTTTTACCAACTTCGTCTCCATCTCCCATAAACCAACCAGTCCACTGTCCAGGTTGATTTTCAGTCGGTTTGCGGCGAATTTCTTTAAATCCTTGGGGTAATTGCCCGAAAGAAAAATTATCGCCTCCAATTTCTATTCCTATATCTTTCCTGACATCCTCACAAGTTACCAGACGTTTAACTAATTCAGGAATACTCAATTGTTCGTTCAGCGCAATGAATTTGCCTTCAGGTTCAGATTTTTTGGAAATATTTTTTTCTTCTCCTTGTAATTCTTCTTCTAATTCTTCTGTTTCTGGTTCTTCTTCTTGAGAATTGTCTTGATTTTCAGTTATATATGCTAAATCTTGATAAAACGTTGTGATATCACCTTGTTCACAGCGATAAGTTAAATTTTTAGGGTTACGATTTTCTCCACCTAATCCTGGAAATGCAATTCCATCTGTACCTGTTAAACTTGAACTTTCACCAATCCAGTTAATTGCAGTCCAATTACGAGAAAGCTTGCGAGTTTCCAAATCCTCCATTGCATTTGCAATAGAATTACCCTGACCCCAAAAGATTTCCCAAGTATGGTTTCCCCAATGTCCCCACTCACGTTTCCATTCATATTTATAATTGGGTAATTTTGTCTCAATCCAGTTACGACAAACAAAAAGAATATCTTCCCAAGCTGTTAATAATTCCTGGCGTGCAGTATCTTCAGGAAAATGACCTTTGATAAGGATGCGGTTTGGCATTCCTTTTTGTACAGAAATATTTGCAGGGGAAATTACTGTAGTTTCTGGAGGTTTATGTCCTGCTATCACTATCTGTTGACTGAGGTAGGACAAAATTAATGATGCACCATATAAGTCCCTCAACTTCCGTGATTTTTCGATAAATCCTTGCACTGGTGCAAAGGTAATAGCAGTGTATATGTCTTTTGTTTCATCAGTCATACTCTTACTTCAACACGTAAACAACTTTTATAACAATAGACATCTCCAAAAATTAAATATGCGTATCCTAGAACCCTTGTAGAAACTTTCCATGGAACGTCTCTAAATTCTTTTGTGGAAATGTCTAATGTCTGGAACTAGAAAATCGTATAATGAACAACTTAAATGCTACTCAAAATAACTGATTTTCTTTATGATCTATGTAACAATACATAAAGAAAAAGTAACAAAGTAAAAAGAACTGGTTATTCCCTTTCTTGTTATTTTTTAACCTAATGCTCATATTACCAAGTGTTGCAGAGATGACCTAAATTCCAAACTGTTTTCATGCGAATGACGAAAAATATGGCAATTATTTTAAAAACGGTTAAGAATTAGACTTTGACACCAAATTTACTTTCAGATAATATTTGATTGGTCATTCGCACGAGTAATGTAAAATTATCATTTATACCTGACTAAAATGAAACAGACATCTTGAATATTTAATGCGATAACTACGATGAGCTACGCGATCGCGCATTCAAGTAGAGTAACTATAAAATTATACCTTATATGCCAACGTCCCGACGCAAAACTCAACAGACGGCAAAAACCGACTCCAAAGCCTACGCTCATTTTCTGATTGGGATACCAGGAAGTGGTAAATCTACCTTTGCAAAACTCCTATCCAGCATGGGAAATTATGAAATTATCTCCACTGATGAAATCCGTCAAGAACTATATGGTGATGCGACAATTCAAGGGGAATGGCACACAATTGAAGCCACTGTTATCAACCGTATTTGTACTGCTTTTAAGTTAAATAAAAGTGTCATTTATGATGCTACAAATTGTAAACGTTCCTTTCGCATGGACTTTTTACTCAAAGTCAAAACCCAACTTGCACAATGTGATTTACTCCAATTTCACTGGATTGCCTGGTACTTAAAAACTCCTTTGGAAATTTGCATTCAGTGGAATCAACAACGCCAACGCCAAGTTCCTCCAGGTATTATTAAAAATATGTATAACCTGCTGCAAGATTTTCCACCAATTAATGGTGAAGGATTCGCCGCACTCAACAAAATTGATGTCCATTCATCCGAATTTTCCCAACACCAAATTGCTAAATTAATTGCAGGTATTCCCCGTCAAATTGTTAACACTCAAAATCGTCATGTAAACATCACGCTTCATCGTTATAGTCATCTGCTGGATTTTGAACGTTTGATGTATTTGATATTTTTAATTATTAACTATCCTGGGATTGGTGAGTTTCATTTAACTCAGCCTCAAGTCCTAGAAAACATTTTCGGCTATGTTCCAGATTTTGCTAATTCCTGGCAAGAAATTACTTCTATTATGTCTAAACTACGAGGTAAAATATATGCTGAAGAAGATGCTATAGTTGCTGATTTAAAATGGCTAGAAGCCGAGGAAATTATCAATCGTAATTCAAAGGTTTGTAGTGAAGATATTATAAAGTTTGAACCTGATAAATTGATATCTTTAAATGCAAAACATTCTTATTCAGACAAAGAGGTGTTTGGGCGTTTAATCGGAACAATCCGCTTTATTCTTCATTACCCTTTTTTAGTTGATATGGGTGTAGGTAGCTTGAATACTTTAATTCGCTCTCTTGCACAAACTGGAGTAATTGAGAACTATCGTACAGAAAAAGATAGAATTCGTAAAGATATTGAAAAAGTTTTAAAACCTTATAAAATACTACCGGAGTTTCCCATGCGTCACGGTTATTTTGCTGGTACTGGCATTCTTTCTAAACCTGAATTAATCAAAGTTTTTGATATTATTCAATCCCAAGCCAATAGTTTAAATGACCCCCAAGCTTTAGTAATCTATGAAACATTTAAGCAACGGTTGTTACAAACACATACGATTGAAAATACTGAAAATATATATCCAGTCAGGGCGATCGCTAATAGTTCCATTATAGACTCTAAACATCTCCATAGTAGCGCATTAAGTAATAATCTCACTCAGTTGGAAACAGCAATTGTTGAAGGAAGGCTGTTAGAGTTACAGCGCTTTGCAGGTGTGGGTAGATACAAAGGAGACGAAAAAGACTTTTTCTTAGCCTATCCATTGCAAATGGTTTTCTCGAATGTTGCTTGGTATTTGGGTTATGAATGTGTAAGTGGTGAAACTTCTGGTTTATTGCATTTTGAACGTCTGGATAGACTGTGTTTAGGTAGACTTCAAAGCCAACAACGCAATGGAGAATCACAGGAAAAGGCACTAAAAAATTTACAGAAATTATTTAAATCTGGTGTGGGAATGCACTTAGGAAAGAGCAGCACTGACCAAAAACTGTTTCTCAGTACAGATCCACAAGAAAGAATGCAAGTATGTGTGAAGGTGGAACTATGGTTTAGCGATCAGATTTATCCCTTTATTACCGAGGGGACAAAACGGTTCGCACAGATGAAAATGTCTCCACCGATTCAGAAGACAACGAGTAATTTACCCAAGTCACTATTTTGTTTGGACAAAACAAGCGATCGCTATTTCCCCCATCGTTTTCAAGCAATATTTCCTCAATGGACATTAGATGATTTTGATTTGTGGAGATGGATTGTTGGGTTTGGTGGAGATGTGAAGGTAGTAACACCACAGAAGTTAGTAGAAAGGATAAAGGAAATAGGTCAAGGAATTGTCGCTAATTATGAAAGTTAAAATACCCCTCTTCTGTCACTTTCTGAATTAAGCAAGTAGTAAATGAACTAAATTATCCCGAAAAATAAAAGGGTCTAAATCCATTCATTGCGCTAATGAGATGATTGAATCCAAGCAATAAATGGCTAGACTGTGCCGAAACGGGAGGTTTGTACGCTAAGAAAACCTAAAAAACCTGAAACTTGACGACACGGGGCTGTAGACCTTCCACACTCCGTCTGTCTCCACTAACCATGTGGGGACTAATGGAAACACTTATTGTCTCAAGCAACAGCGTGGAGACTTTTTAATAAAATTCGTCAATCGCATCACAAACAGACGATTTTTACTCTTCCCCAACAATAATAAAGATAAATAAGAATGGTTCTTTAGTACCTAATATGCAAAATCGAGGCAAAAAAATCCTAGAAACCCTAATTTGTATCCCTCTTACCGACTAGTAATTTAGCATAACAAGTACCTTAGAGCCATAAGAATAAACCCAACTTGGACGATTGCACGGACAAAAGAGTGAATTCGCAATGCATCTACCCGAATTATTTCCACGCTTTTTCATCCTCCAGCGATTAGTGGATGGTTCCCTCAACCAAAGCCAAAATTTAATTACAGCAATGCGACGCTGGGTTTTAATCAATTGGTTTTATGGAGAATCAAGCAAAAATTGCCAGTGCGATCGCTATAGTGGTATAACCTTCAATCAATGGACCGAATACTTTTTTAATCAAGATCTGTTGCCTCTGCAAGCATCATTTAAATCGGGACATCCCCTTGGCCGTTTGTTAGAGAAAAACGACGAAATATTTAAACCCCATCATCTCCTTTGTCCCTGTTACAAAACCACTGTCGATTGGTTACGATTTTATAATATTAATATTGATGAGTGGCTAGAAGACTTACAAAAATATATTTATATATCGCCACAAACAGTTACTAAAGTAATTCGCCATCGGCTATTTGCTAAGGTGAGAAAAAGTCTACAGGCGGATATCAATGCTTTGATCACCAAAGGATGTCTAAAATGCGAAACATCCCTATTTCAAAAACAAAATATTATCTATCGAGTAGATAAATTACCCGATTGGTTGTGTACCAAAGTTGCTAAAAAGCCAATAGATTCGAGTGGAGTTTTTCCCGAATTGAATCCTACTGAAATGGCAGATTTAGCCCAAGCTTTGGATATGTTGAGTTTTCTCGACCCCAAATTAGCACCCATTGCCGATAAAATTTCTGAGGAAGTTTACGGAACTCGGCGGATATTTCTGCACGTAGA
The DNA here is from genome assembly GCF_034932285.1 of Cronbergia sp. UHCC 0137. Classification (NCBI taxonomy): domain Bacteria; kingdom Bacillati; phylum Cyanobacteriota; class Cyanophyceae; order Nostocales; family Nostocaceae; genus Cronbergia; species Cronbergia sp. UHCC 0137. The sequence goes on along the minus strand of NZ_JAYGHC010000057.1, from coordinate 2,768 downwards.
TTATATTTTATCTGAAGATAACCAGCTTATTACTGATAATTTACAAGAGCAATTACAAGAAAATTGGCAAAGTCGGGAAATTAAACCAATATTTTTAAACTATGGTAGCGCTCATTATGGTGATCAAAAATGTCTGGTTTATCCGGTGTGTATTTATTACCTACAAAGGGCAAAATATCTTTGCGGTTATGGGTTAAATCCTCAAGGTGATGTAAATTGGTACATTTATCGTTTGGAACGGATTAAATCATTCACATTGGTGGATTGGTCAAACCAAATTATTCCCCCACAACTATTAGATAAATATCTCAATAATCAACTACCAGAACCAGATGATATAGAAAAGGAAATCAGCACTGCTTGGGGATTTGAAATAAATAAGCCTCCGCGCTTAATGTTGCTGAGATTTAACTATGATTATCACCAACGCTACATTCAAAATACCTTTCGTCATAACACCTTTACTTATATAAAATCACCTGCTAAACTAGCACAAATAATTCATCACTATACAAGTAATCCCCAGGAAGAAAAATTATTAAATAGTATTATAAAAAAATATCCTGATGATGCTTATTATAGTGTCATCTATCGGGCTAATGATAATAATATAATCATGCGGTTACTTGCTTGGGGTGCTAATGTTGAGGTGTTATTACCGATGGAATTACGAAAACACATTGCCAAGAACATTCGTGAAGCATATACATTTTATGATTGTTAATTTTATATCGAGTAAATCGTTAAGTATCAATTTAAGGTTCAAAAGGGGTGAATAACTTGCTTAATGTCCTCTTTAAAAAGGAGTATTTAGAAGAATTTAAAGTTTTTAAAGATCAACCATCACTTTTAAAATATCTTCTAACCTACCTGTATTATTGATGATAAATCGGTGCGCTGTAAGGTAGCACAACGCACTCTAAATTTAATTTTGCAACAGCCTTCTAGGTTTTAATATAAAATCCTCGTCTTAAGGCTTCAATTCGTTTATGAATTGGTGGATGGGTATATTTTAACCAATGAAAAACCCCGGTTTCTTCTTTCATTTCCACTCGTATCCATAAAGTTGACATCTCTTGACGGTTCTTTTTTGGTGGTTGGAAGGGAAGTTTATCCAAGGTTGCGAGCGCTGATACCATTGCGTCAACACTGGTGAGTCTTGCAGCCACAGCATCGGCATGATATTCTCGCCAACGACTGTGCCAAAAGGTCAGTAATGTTACTAAAAGTTGGGTTATTGATGGTAATAACATTAATACCAGCCAAATTAAAACACCAATAAAAAAGCCCGTTGCGTGTTGCCAATTTCCCAACAAACCGTAGATTAAACCCGCAATTAACATTAATAAAGCTGCAAATCTACCTAGATACCAAACAACCAACAGCATGGGTGTAAAAAGAGTCATCATTACTCCACCCCAAGTTGCAGAAAGTAAGGTTTTTGCCATTGTATCTAAGTTAGCAATATGACCAATTTCATGAGCCATAACCGCAGCTATTTCTTCCCGATTTAAATTTTGAATTAAACCTGTAGTTGCAACTACCATTGAATAGGAACGAGTAGCACCAACTGCATAAGCATTGGGATTATCATCACACAATTCAATTCCCACTACAGGAGTTTTGGGGATATTTTCAGCGATCGCAATATCTCTAACTGTGCTACATAACCATCTTTCTGTATCCGAATACAGCCCTTTTTCATCTAATAAAAAGGGATTAATCACCCGAATCTTTCTTTGATTGATGTAAGTAGGAACTGCGGAAAAGTATCGGTAACTTGTAGTGACAACCCAATAAAGACTAGGTAATCCAATACAAATCAAGAAAAACAACCCCAGAACAAAATTTAATGCCCCCTTTTGAAATAACAGTAAACCGTAATAACTCGCACACAAACCATAAATCAAAACTGCCAAACAAAATAGCGACATAATCGCAATTACGGCTAAATTACCGCCAGCATTTTTAAATCTCATCCCTTGACTCCTTTCAGATATATAAATTACAGCCAGGTAATTCTCGATGCTGTAACTTATCATCCATTTGGAAACCCGCGTTTCCAAGCAGAAACTAAACTAAAATCTGGATTTTCTCAATCAAAAATTCCAAATCCAATTGGTTTTATGGAAAGAATAATCAGTGAATTTCTGGCTTTGCACAATTTTCAACGCGCTTGGGAAAAAGTTGCAGAGAAACGCGGCTGTGCGGGTATTGATAGAGAAACAATTGATGATTTTGCTCGAAATCAAGCATTGAATATCTATGAATTACGCAATACAGTTGCCAATGGTAGCTATGAACCTCTACCTTGCAAACAAGTTGTCATACCCAAACGTAATGGTAATTTACGAGAATTAAAAATACCAACAGTACGCGATCGCATCGTCCAACAAGCACTGTTAAATGTATTTTATCCCGTCCTGGAGTCCAAATTTTCCAGTGCGAGTTTTGCCTATCGTCCCAATTTATCCTATTTGAATGCAGTGGAAAAAATCGCCGATTTGCGCGATGAAGGTTATGTTTGGGTATTCGATGCTGATATTGTTAAATTTTTTGATAATATCGAACATTCCCGCTTACTGCAACAAATTAGACTACATCTCGACCATCCTGGTATTTTATGTTTGATTAAATCCTGGGTATCTGTGGGTGTACAAACCGATGCGGGTTTAATTTTATCTCAAAAAGGTATTCCTCAAGGCGCAGTCATTTCACCAATTTTAGCCAATATTTATCTGCACGAGTTTGATGAAATGATCACCTCT
>NZ_JAYGHC010000056.1:0-32084 GCF_034932285.1 Cronbergia sp. UHCC 0137 | reverse complement strand
GCCATTCCAGGTTAAATCAGAATTGCAGGTTATTAAATTTGCGTTCCTTAATAGATTCTGTCAATGCGTAACTCCTAGCTACTTCAAAATATTTAAGTAATAAGACAGAATTAATTACACAACTGGTTTTTCTGTTCCCCGTTCCCTGTTCCCTGTTCCCTTTTTTTGTAATTTAAAATATCTTGCAATCGTGCGACCATTTCCGCACGGGTCGAAACTCCCAACTTACGAAACATCCTTTTTAAAGCCTGTTTAACAGAATTTTGACTAATCCATAATTTAGCTGCAATTTCAGGATTAGTGAAACCTTGGGCTACCAATTCAGCAATTTGTAATTCCCTTGGTGTGAGAGGACAAGTAACAGTAGATTTAAAACTTTTAGGTTTTGCGCGTAAAGTAGCTAACTTAGCTGACAAATGAATACATACAGCACTCAGATCAGCTAAATCATTACCATTAAAAGCCAGACTTCCTTGGTCACGAGCAAAATTTAATGTTCCGACCAAATGACCATCACAAATTATCGGACCAGTCATCACGTGTTCGTGACGGGTACAAAAATGTTTCCAATCGTCTGGGGACAACAGTAATTGTTCATGGGCTGGGGCGTGACGTTCTAGCACATAGCGTCCAACAGGATTGTTTTCTAAGCAAACCGCCGGAATTTCGGGAATTTCAATTTCCGTCGTTGACTCATTATCTACCAGATAAATACCCCAATGAGGTACGCCAAAATGCTCGCCAATGGTATCCATCAGAGCTTGTTTTAATTCTTGCTCATCTTGGACATTAGCGATCGCCTGAAAAATGGCGTGGAGAGAATTAGCCATAAGAGTACCCATTTGGGGACTATCCAAACCTCATGAATTACTTCTATGCTAATACCACCGACCATAAAACGCTATTATCACTCTTTAACCATAGGACAAATCATGACAGTTACACAAATTTCCGCCCAAGAACTTTTTCAGGCTGCTTATGAAAATCGCTACACCTGGGATAGCAACTTCCCTGGTTATACAGCAGATATCACCTATAAATATGATGATCAAGTAGTTACTGGTAAAATTCAGATCGATGCCAATCTCAAAGCAGAAGTTTTAGATGTAGAAGACGAAACAGCTAAAAAAGCCATTCACGGACAAGCCTGGGAAATCGCTGTTCACCGTGTCCGCAGGGCTTTTTCAGACACCCACGGCGCAAATATTTTTAATTACGGCCACACTGACCCAACTGGTGCAGTAGAAATTTTAGTTGGTGGTAAAGCTGAGGGTGATAAATACAAAGTTCGTAATAATGAAGTTTGCCACGTTCATCGTTTAATTCATGGAACTTTCGTGACTATTGACACCTTTAGCAGTCATGACACTGGTGCTGGTTATCTATCTCATACTTATGATTCTGTTTACCATGACCCCAAGACTGGGGAACAAAAGGGTGGTAGAAGTGAATTTACTGATGAATATGAAAAAGTTGGTGAATATTTCATTTTGAATCGTCGGGAAATTCGGACTGAAACACAAGGAAATGTGTCAACTCAAGAGTTTATTTTTTCTAACATTGAGTTGTTATAGTCAAAACCTGTGCAGAGACGTTCCATAGAACGTCTCCATATCTCTATTTAACCAAATGTCCAAATTTTTAGTGCAAAAGTAGGGTGTGTAAAGCCCTTCGGGCATGGCTACGCTAAAGCGACAGCGTAACGCACCATTCCAGGTTAAATCAGAATTGCAGGTTATTAAATTTGCGTTCCTTAACCAAATGTCCAAATTTTTAGGATCTATCTGAACTATACTAGGTTTAAAATTAAATCAATTAACATAACAAGGAAATATTTCATGCCTTACACAAACGAAGAAGGTGGCCGTCTGAATAATTTTGCTAGTGAACCTAAAGTTTATAAAGCAGAACCACCTACCAACTCACAAAAGCGCAACTATATCATTTTAGGAATACTTGCAGCTAGTTTTGTCAGTGCAATCATTTTCGTTGCCTTCTCTGTTTCTAACGTCAGCAGTTAGACCTTTCTGAGGACTTATGCAAGATTAACGTATTTTCGTCATTGCGGGACTGACCTAGCAATCTCAAACCCTGATGTTTCGTATCCCTTGCGTAAGTCCTATCCATCAGCGTACCCTACGAAAAGCCAGCTACAATTATTCTTAATATTTGAGATTTTAAATGAATTTGGTTTGGCAAGTTGACTTTTATCGTCGTCCAATACAGGATGCCCCAGGGCAAGTATTATGGGAATTATTGATTTGTGACCCGACTCGTAGCTTTGAATATGTGGCGACTTGCCCCCAATCAGAGGCTAATTCAACTTGGATTACAGCACAATTACAGTTAGCAGGTGGTGAAAAATTACCCGATTTAATTCAAGTATTTCGCCCTCAGTCTTTGAGTTTAATTGAGATGGGCGGACGCAACTTGGGTATTAATGTTGAACCTACCCGTAATACTTTGGCTTTAAAACAGTGGTTGCAAGAGAAAAAATATCCCTTAGCTATTGATCAACCACCCCCAGTACCCTTACCCGAAAATCTTTGGGGGGAAGAATGGCGCTTTGCTACTATTCAAGCTGGTGATCTGGTTGATATGTTTGCAGAACGTCCAATTCCTGTTTTATCTATGCCAGAATTTCTCAAACCAATTAATCTGGGTTTAGCTTCAACATTAGCTGTTCCCGGTGTGGTAATTTATGGTGGAAGGACTTCTCTGCGGTTGGCGCGATGGTTACAACAGGCTAAACCTGTGTCCGTGAATTATATTGCTGGTGCGCCAGATGGTTTGATTTTAGAAGCTGGTTTGGTGGATAGGTGGATTTTAGCAACTTTTGAAGATACAGAATTTGCCGCCGCAGCTAAGTTATACGAACAGCGCAAACAACTAAGTAAGGGATTACATTTTTTATTGGTACAACCTGATGATTCTGGCATGACTGACAGTGGTTTTTGGTTGTTGCAAATAGGGAGTTAACTGGATGATGATCCCACTTTCGCCACTTATGCAAATTTGTCAACCTCTACAGAAAATGACTACACTAAAGTAGATAATTACCTCAATCCTCATTTTACCGAGAACCTAAATATGGCTTTATTTCGTGGACGTAGGTTTTTAGCTGCTATCCTACTATCTGTTTTACTCCTGACTACAGCTTGTGCTACAAAAGCACCTAGTCAATTTGATCAGGTACAACAAGAAAGCAGTAAACAAAAAAGCGGTCTAGCTGTGGCTAAAAATGCCACACAAGGTAGCGAATTTAATAAATTCTTCCCAACAGGAGGAGATGGCTATCAACGTGTTTATACTCAAGAGAAAAAAGGCTTTTCAGAGGCCAACTTAAAAAAAGATGGTAAAGTTGTGGCTCAACTAGCTATTTCTGACACCACCAGCATACCAGGAACAGCATCCAAATTTTCAAATAGCACTAAAAGCATTGATGATTATCCATCTATAGAAATAGGTAAAACCCAAACTGCGGTTTTAGTGGGTAAGTACCAGGTAAAAGTAATTTCTAAAGACCCATTATTTACAGCCAGCGATCGCGCTGATTGGATTGAAGAGTTTGATCTTGATGGACTATCTAAATTGAAATAAATTCAAGCTAATTAAATTCAGGAGAACCTTGTGAATAAACCAATTTTCGAGTTAGTTGATCAACTACCTACCAGTGGCTTGACTATTTCTTTATTAAATGCTTTGGATTTCGTTGCCCCTGGTGAATGGCAAAACACCGTCGGTTTTGTTAATACCATTAAAACAGTTACTGGAGAAACTGACGAAGACTTAATCCAGCAAATTGGGGAACGAGCAATTTATCTTTTCAACGACAAATCCCAAGGATATCAAACCGCACTCTGGCTTTATCAAACCGTTGACAATACAGATAAAGCTTTAGGTGCAGCAGCTTTAGCCAATAAAGTCGGTGAATCAATCCCCCTATTAGGATTTTTAAACTCCCTCACTCCCAAACCAGACAAAGCCCAAGCTATTGACCTCACTTTAAAAACAGTAGTTGAACTATTAGCTTTTTGCCAAATTAACGGCATACCAGGGGACAGCATTGGCGATTTTGTTGCTTCTTTAGGTGAGTATAGCGGAGAATCAATGATTCGCATGGTAGCTTTGATTTGTGTTGATGGGATCTTACCCTTTGGTCCAAATTTCATGCAAAAATCATTATCTTTTATCAGTCAAATGAACCCCCAAGAATTGGATCAAAACTCCACTTTTAGCGCCATTAAAAATATAATTCCTGGTATTAACACCGGAAAAAAATTAGACTTTCTAGGACAAAGTTTAGATAGTGTTAAAGGTTGGATGAATGGTATAGTCTCTGCTAACGCTTTAACAGCACAGAAAGTCTTAACTAATATGAGTGGGTTTCTGACTTTTGCAGATGACAAATTAGATTATGTCGCCGCATTCCTTGATGTATCTACAAATTACTATGAACACACTGGAACGCAGACTTTAGCTAGACGCTTAATTGAACGGGCTGTCGCTGAAATTTAGATCATCAAAAGGTCAGTGGTTATTGGTTGGGTGTTTTTCTAATGACCACTGACACCCCATAGGCACTCTATTAAAGTTAATATAAAATGATGGAAATCACAGGTATTTCTTCTAGAGAAATAGTTTTATTATCTACCTCTTCTTTTTAGTAGATTATAGATTAATTGTGTTGAACAGCACCAACTCATCAAAAATACGTTTTTATGTCCTGGCTAAAAGCCTTAATTCCAGCCATTATTGCCCTTCATTGTACAATATTTTCGCCCAAAGCGATCGCTGAAAGTTTTGATCAAGAAGCCTCTCGTTTCGTTTCTGGAACAGGTACAGCAATCTATTTAGGTGCAGGTGTTCTCCTCCCCATACTGTTAGATGGTAAACAAGGCACACAGGAGTCGTTACGAGCATTAGATACCCTCGCTGCCAGCACTCTGCTTTGCGTTGGCTTAAAAGAAATAACAGATGTTAAACGACCAGATTCCGATTCCACAGACAGTTTCCCCAGTTGTCATGCTACAACAGCATTTGCGATCGCTACCATCCAAAGTCACTATCACCCAAAATCTGCTATTCTCTGGTACTCTGGTGCATCAATTATATCCTACTCTCGCCTCAACCTCAATCGTCATCGTCTCACGGAGGTTTTAGCTGGCGCTGCATTAGGATACCTCACCGCCAAGCTAGAATTGAGTCAAAAGCACGGTCTGATCCTCTTTCCACTCATTACCAATGATAGTTCTGGCGGTTCTATTGTCGGATTTCAAGTAATTGGTTCTTTTTAAGAAGGTTTAATCTAACCACTCAAAGACGGTGCTTTTACACACCGCCTCTTTTTTTTGACCTGTCTATTGTCAAATGGTTTCCAAACATATAGTTACTTTTGTGAGGAGATTTTGACCGGAAAATCCAGTCCCATTAGACACGATTCACCAACAATTAATTATTTGAAGCGAGAACGTTGTTGACGACGTTGCTTGTGTCTCGCTATTGCTTTGCGTTTTTCTTTTTCTAAAGGTGTCTCAAAGTGACGATTTTTCCGCATATCTTGAAAAATTCCAGCCTTAGAAACCTCCCGCTTAAATCTTCGTAAAGCTGACTCAATACCCTCATTTTCCCCTAAAACTACTTGCGTCATTCTTAATTTCTCCTATTTTGTAGATTAATAGTTCCAACAAGCTATATGTATATTTCGCGCTTGTTGTTAGTCGGTAACAACCAAACGGGACAAACTATAACGCCCCTATTGATCAACGAAAATGCTATCCCTAAAACACTTTGCCATCTGTCGGGATTAATTTCCGTTATTTAAACTGCGATTAATACTCATGTAATGATATGCCGCTTGACTAACTGCATCATTTATTTGAATAAACCGCTTGTATACAATAACTTTTTCTAGCCATACAGTCAACCCGCCCCAGGTGCATTTTCTCAGGGACTTTCTACTCTGTTGCTCAAAAAACTGTACTCAAATCACTTCTGTTAATCTCATCACCTACCCCATAGGCAGGTGAGAGGTTTCTACTTTTTCAGCTAAAAGTAAAATTTTCTAGTATTTTAAAAACGACTGCGACCACCGCCGCCACCACCACCGCGATTATTGCCACCCCAACCACCACGAGAAGAACCGCTTCTTTCTTCACGGGGTTTAGCCTTATTTACCTTCAAATCACGACCCATCCATTCTGCACCATCTAGTGCTTGGATGGCCGCTTCTTCTTGGGAATCGGTTTCCATTTCTACAAATGCAAAACCACGGACACGACCTGTTTCTCGGTCGGTTGGTAGCTGTACACGACTGACTTTTCCGTATTCAGCAAAGGCGGTTTTTAGGTCTTCTTCTGTAACCTGATAGGACAAATTTCCAACGTAAATCGACATTGATGGTCTCCCAAATCAGAGAGTGTAGTGAGTTAGATTCGGAGAGACTCATATAAAACGATTTACTCAACCGAAAATAATCCTTATACAATCAATTATATCATAAGCTGCTAATTGTGTTCATTTTTGCCAAGGAACCGTAGAGGCGCAGAGAAGCTAGTGCGTTGCGGGGATTCCCCCCGTTGTAGAGACGTTCCATGGAACGTCTCTACAGGCGCGACATGGAGGAATAAGGATTTGAGTGGTCACTGAGCTTGTCGAAGGGTCGAAGTGAGATTTTTTATTTGGAACTTCCTAAAGTTTTTTCTGCTAACTGACACAAAATTTCATGATCTTGGGAATTGCTGGCTAGTAAACCACCCCATTGGTGAATGTCGTCTGTGTTGTATTGTAATGGTGTGCCGTCGAAGTGAGTGAATTTGCCACCAGCTTCTGTTAAAATTAGTTCTGGAGCGCACATATCCCAATCTTTAGGTGCAGATTTGCCTGATATAGAAATGTAAACATCTGCTTGTTGTTCGATGATTGCGGTAATTTTACACCCGATGCTACCAATTGCTTTTTGATTTTTGCAGGGTAACTTTTCCAGTAAATATTCTAACTCTTCGTTGCGATGAGAACGACTGACAACTAAAGTTAGATCCTCAATTTTTTTGTCTGGGTGAAGTTTTATAGGACTTGTACCATTAGCTGTTTCCACAAAAGTCCCATTACCTTTGGTAGCAAAATATAGTTTTTCTGTTTCTGGGACAACTACGACTGCTAAAATTGGTCGTGTTTGTTGAACTAAAGCTATGTGTATGGCATATTCCCCTGTTTTGTTGATAAAGTCTCTTGTTCCATCTAAAGGGTCAATAATCCAAACTAAGTCATGGGTATTTCTAGCTTGTTGAGATTTATAAGTTTCTTCGCTGATATAACCAAAGTCTTGATTTCCTAAAGCTGTCTCTAGCTGTGTTAAAATATATTGGCTGACTGCTAAATCTGCAACGGTGACTGGTTCATTTTGTTTATATTGGATATCTAAATCTGGGTATTGTGCAGTTCCATTGTAATAAGAACGCAGTATTTCAGCCGCACCCCAACCTATTTGACGGGTAATTTTTAGGATATCTTGTAAGTCTTTCATTTTAATTGTAATTGAGCCAATGGGTATGTGAGTGATGGGGTTTTTAGCTTATTTCCATCCAGCGACGAGTGCCAAAAGATTTACAAGCCTCAGTTGCAATATTAGCAGCTTGTTGTAAGGCATCAATAAAGTTTGTTTGGAGGATATAATGGCAAAAAGCACCATGGAAGATATCTCCAGCCCCTAGTGTATCAACTGGTTGGATTTCTGGAACATTGACAAAACCGTGATTACCATGATTTGAGTATTGAATGGGGTTTTTCCCTTGGGTAATGACGATGTGGGGAATGTTAAAACTATGGAGATAGGCGAAAACATCTTGTATGTTGTGACAGTTGGGTGGATAAAAGTTAGCGGAACAGATAGCATAATCGACAAAGGGTAAAATTTGTTCAAATCCTGGTTTCCAGCTACCACCATCGATCGCTATTGGGATATGCTGAGTTTTAGCTATTTGCGCGGTGCCTGCGGCAAGCGTAGCTATCGCTCTACTAACGGCGATTTGATGACCATCAATTAGTACAATATCTACATTAGATAAAATATCTGTGGGAATACTGCTACTATTGGCTTGAGTTTTGACGGCATTAATGGAAATGACTGCTCTCTCTCCCGTGGCTTGGGTGACGATAATGGAAGAAACTGGTGGTGGTGTGTTTTTGCTGGGGTCTAGGTCAATCACTGTCACCGGAAAGGTTGCCAAATCTGTGCGAATTAGCTGTGTCATGGGGTGAGAACCCAGTACACTGAGGAGGATAGCTTGATTTCCTAAATAGCTGAAGGTAACTGCGGCGTTTGTGGCTGGTCCCCCGGCTGCTACTGTATAGTCTGTAGCGACTAACTTTTGATTATTTTGCGGTGGTGAGTCTGCGAGATAAATTAAATCTAGGGTCGTTAAACCGACGAATAGGGCAGATTTTTCCATTATTTTTATTGCTGATGCTGATTTCATGTATGAAAATGATTTTGTGTGATGTCAAAACGCTTGTAGAGACGTTCCATGGAACGTCTCTACATCTTCAATTATGCAACGCTTTTTTATGTAGTCATAATATATAATTTTTATGCAAACCGAGCCAAAACCAGGAACACTTTATATTGTTGGTACACCTATTGGTAATTTAGAAGATATCACTTTTCGGGCGGTGCGAATTTTGCAAACTGTGGATGTGATTGCGGCTGAGGATACACGTCACACGGGAAAATTACTGCAACATTTTCAGGTCAAAACGCCCCAATTGAGTTACCATGAGCATAATCAGAATAGTCGTATCCCAGAATTGTTGGCAGAGTTGAAAAATGGGAAAGCGATCGCTCTGGTTAGTGATGCGGGAATGCCGGGAATTTCTGACCCTGGATATGAGTTGGTGAAGGCTTGTGTTGAAGAGGGGATAGGGGTTGTACCGATTCCTGGTGCAAGTGCGGCAATAACGGCTTTGAGTGCGGCTGGACTACCAACGAACAAGTTTATTTTTGAGGGTTTTTTACCTGCCAAGGGTCAACAACGGCGAGAATGTTTGGAGTTGTTGCAAGCTGAACTTAGGACGTTGATTTTTTATGAATCTCCCCACAGGTTGAGGGATACCTTAGCAGATTTGGGGACAGTTTTGGGGAGCGATCGCTCTATTGTCATAGCACGAGAGCTAACTAAATTATACGAAGAATTTTGGCGGGGGTCAATTACCCAAGCGATCGCCCACTACAAGGAAAGGGAACCCCAAGGGGAATATACTTTGGTGGTGGCAGGGAGTCCAGCTACTACACCTCAATTAACAGAAGCAGAACTCAAAGCCGAATTAGTAGAGATGATAAAACAGGGTGTATCGCGATCGCAAGCAAGTCGGCAATTAGCAAAGGATACTTCTATTTCTCGTCGTCAATTATATCAGTTAGCCCTTTCTATTGATTTGAGTTCTGAGTTTTCTATAGAATAGCCTCAAAAATTCCCTGATTAGATTTGTGTGAAGAAAATGCTAAAATTCTCAGTGATAAATTTAGGATATTTGTTATGCCAGTTGTAACTAACCCAATCAAGTTTGGAACAGATGGCTGGCGCGGTGTGATTGGTGAAGAATTTACCTTTGAACGCCTAGCTTTAGTCGCAACTGTAGCCGCCCAAGTATTAGATAAAACTTATTTTCCTACAGTCGGTAGCCGTACCATTATTGTTGGTTACGATCGCCGGTTCATGGCTGAAGAATTTGCCCAGGTTGTGGCTGATGCGGTGACTGCTGTGGGTTTTGATGTGTTATTTAGCGAAAGCTTTGCGCCAACTCCGGCTTTTAGTTGGGCTGCAAAAGAACTTAATGCTTTAGGGGCTTTGGTAATTACAGCCAGTCACAATCCCGGCGCGTATTTAGGATTAAAGGTTAAAGGTGCTTTTGGCGGTTCAGTTCCACCAGAGGTAACAAAGGAAATAGAAGCAATGTTAGGGGTAGAAGTACCACCGGCGGCTATTCCTGGTAAACAAGAGGAGTTTGATCCTTGGCCAAGTTATTGTCAAGCTTTAGAAGGTAAAGTTGATATTGAGAAAATTAGACAGGCGATCGCTACCGATCAGTTAACAGTATTTGTTGATGCCATGCACGGGGCATCCGCTGGGGGATTGGCCAGACTATTGGGTGAAAAAGTTAAAGAAATTAATAGCGATCGCGATCCGCTTTTTGGTGGTGGTGCGCCCGAACCGTTGCCAAAATACCTTTCTAAGTTATTTGCAGTGATGAACATTCATCGAGAAACTTATAATTCGGGTTTAACGGTGGGTTTAGTCTTCGATGGAGATTGCGATCGCATAGCCGCAGTAGATAAAGATGTTAATTTCCTCAGTTCCCAAATTTTAATCCCGATTTTAATCGATCACCTCACCCGCAGACGCAACTTCACCGGCGAAATTGTCAAAACAGTTAGCGGTTCTGATTTAATTCCCCGTGTGGCGAATTTACTAAATTTGCCTGTATTTGAAACTGCCGTAGGTTATAAATACATTGCCGATAGAATGTTAGTCACTGAGGTATTATTGGGTGGTGAAGAATCTGGTGGAATTGGTTACGGTAGTCATATTCCCGAACGAGATGCTTTATTATCTGCATTGTATGTGTTAGAAGCAGTGGTGGAATCAGGCTTAGATTTGGGTGAATATTATCGCCAATTGCAACAGCAAACCAATTTCTCCTCAGCTTACGATCGCATAGATTTACCCTTAGCCAGCATGGAAGTGAGAGGTAAGTTATTACAACAATTAGAAAGTCAACCTTTAACAGAAATTGCCGGTTTAGCTGTGATTGATTGCAAAACTATTGATGGTTACAAATTCCGTCTAGCTGATCAAAGTTGGTTAATGATTCGTTTTAGTGGAACTGAACCAGTTTTACGTCTTTATTGCGAAGCACCCACATTAGAACAAGTCCATGAAACCCTAGCTTGGGCAAAAAATTGGGCTGAATCTAATTAATTGGTGATTGGTGATTGGTGATTGGTGATTGGTAATTGGTAATTGGTGATTGGTGATTGGTGATTGGTGATTGGTGATTGGTGATTGGTGATTGGTGATTGGTAATTGGTAATTGGTAATTGGATCATCTTCAAATCCGTGTCATCTGTGTAATCCGTTAAATCCGTGATCGTAATTGGTGATCAAATCCCAGACTTCATCCTGTTCATCCTTAAATCCTGGAAATCCTGATTCAGACAATTTTTCTATGAATAAAATACTCGTTGTAGCCACAGGAAACCCCGGTAAACTGCGGGAAATGCAAGCTTATTTAGCTGATTCTGGTTGGGAATTAATTCTTAAACCGGAAGATTTAGATGTAGAAGAAACTGGTGAAACCTTTGCTGAAAATGCTTGTTTAAAAGCCTCTGAAGTAGCCAAAGCGACAGGAAAATGGGCGATCGCTGATGATTCTGGTTTAGCTGTAGATGCCTTAAATGGTGCGCCTGGGGTTTATTCTGCCCGCTACGGCAACACTGACACAGAACGTATTACTAGGTTATTAAAAGAATTAGGTAATACAGAAAATCGTCAAGCCCAGTTTTTATGTGCAGTTGCAGTTGCAAATCCTCAAGGTGAAATAGTTTTTCAATCTGAAGGTATTTGTCGCGGTGAAATTCTCTATGCACCCAGTGGTACAGGTGGTTTTGGTTATGATCCGATTTTTTATGTTTCAGAAAAAAAACTGACTTTTGCCCAAATGTCACCGGATTTGAAGAAGTCAATTAGTCATCGTGGTAATGCTTTAAAGAATGTTCTTGTATTCCTGAGTTCATAGACTTAACATCGTTAATCATTTGATGCTAATCCCTACCCATGTAGAGACGTTCCATGGAACGTCTTTACTCCTAGTACAACACGGCATAAATAAACCAACCATTTTAAATTCCTAAAAAGCCTATACTGCCTTTCTTTTGACTTTCGCCTTCCGGTATTAGCTTATTCCTCAATTAACCAACCTCGCTGTATCCCATACTCAATTCCACCAGTCCAGTCCATTGTTAAATGCTTCCGTACCTTATTAAATAAATGTTGAACTACATTTGGATTAATTGGATTTTTAACATAAGTTTCTTCATACCTAAATTCTCGATCCGTGTTTTTCTGCTGACGTAACACGTAAATTTGATCAACCTTGTATTTCCGAAGATTGACATCACTTGTTAACTTTATCCATTCCATTAATACAATATATAAACTATTTGGATTTCTTGCTTTTAAATCTTCTGCGGCTCGTGATGAACCTTCCAACATAGTTTTATCAAGATAGGTTTTACATTCAATGACAATGACTGGAATATCAAAAATATGAGTTTCTATGTTCCCTGTAACTGTAATATCTGAATAGTTGTCTGGTTCTTCTTTAAGAAGTGTAAGCATTTCACCTGAATTTTCTTCTTCTGGTGGCGTAACTGCTTCAAATGACACTTCAATAGTTGCACCAATTACAAAATCATGGTCTTTCTTTTCAATACGTGCATAGGGACGTTTCAGCATTTCCGCATATTTCGGAGGAACAAAGAAAATATCTTTGAAAGTATGGGATTTCCCAATGAGAGTATTTTTTCCAAAATCTTTTGCTAAATCTCGAAATAAATAATAAAGAAATTCTTCCAATACACTAGAGTGAAGATTTGAGCGAGAGTCAAACTTCTCAGCATAATGTTGTTGATCTAAAAAATCTTTATATTTTGATAAAAGTTCTACTCTTTTAGAAATAATCGCATCATCATTTTCTGTAGGTATTGATGTTGGACCGACTAATTCAATATTTGCTAAATGCCATTTATCATACTCAATTCTAATTTCTTGGAGAAATTTTCTGCTTTCAATATCTCTGTATTTTTTGCGATGATTTTCCTTTTGTTCGAGATTTGAACCATGAACTAAGGGGTTTCTATCAGTTGTGGACATAGTTTTAATTTTTCTTGAAGATGAATAGCAATTGCTTTAGCTAGAATCGGTGGTACAGCATTACCTATCTGATTGTACTGGCAAAGGAACTTTTCATTTAATCTATTTTCCCTTTGTAATAACTTATGAGATACAACAGTTTTCTTTCCTAAAAAACGATAAGAATCAGGGAAAGATTGGACACGCGCACCCTCACGAGCGGTCAAATTACGATGCTGAAAAGGATGGATAAAATTTGCATAGAAAGAAGCTGCTATCGTGTGTGATGGTCTGCATGGATGTAAACGCCTATTATTCTGATCATAAGTTTTATGAGATAATTCACCATTTCCACTACGGCGTTTAGCACCGTATTCTGTGGTAACATCTGAACTAGATTCACCCCATTTAATTTGTTTAAAACGTTCTACCAATCGCTGAGAATGTTCCATTGCTACATGATTGTAAAGAATTTTACTACCTTTTCTAATCCAGTGCTGATATTGATTTTGAGATTCTAATATATAGGGTTGTTCTTCTTTACCTTCTCTCGCATTAAGTGGTGGTAAATCTGATATTGCATCCCATAAGCTAACAGAAGGAATTAAATTTACTTCATCGAGGGATAATTGCCATATATTATTTTTTAATAAATCTAGGGAATGCGTTTTTTGAGGACTTCCTAATTTTTTGCCTAGTTTATTTCCAACAATAAAAACACGCTCTCTAATTTGTGGTACACCATATTCAGAAGAATTAAGTAACCATACTTCTATAAAATATCCAAGTTCTTCAAAAGTTTTCTTAATAATATCTATTACCTTTATTCCTTCACTATTTTTGCGTGAAAGTAAACCCTTTACGTTCTCCATAATAAATGCTTTAGGTTCAAGAAAACTTATCCACTGGGCAAAATTAATGAACAAACTATTTCTAGGATCATTTGGGTCTTTTTGGGCTGGACCAGCAATACTAAAACCTTGACATGGAGGTCCACCAATAATAATATCTGGTTTGGAGAGACATATTTTTTTAACACTACTTAAAGTATGAAAATCACGAATATCACTTTGAATCACGGTCATTTCAGGGTGGTTATAACGGAGCGTATCACAAGCCCAAGCATCAATTTCAATAGACAGGGGAATATCAAAACCTGCCATTGCAAAACCTAAACCAAAGCCGCCTGCACCAGCAAATAAATCAATAGCAACAGATTTGTCTATTTTCATAAACGTTTGATGTATCTAGCACTGAAATTATAAAGTAATGGGGAATTTGTTAAATTAATAAAGCCTTGTCAGATTATCATAATATTAAAGAAAGAACTCAAGGATTAATGTATCTTTACTAAAGATATTATTTTTTTGACAGTAAATGAGTGCCTTATCGTAGGAATCGCTCTTAGTTCATAGTAAAATAAATGCGATCGCCTTATCATGAGTAATAATATAGTCTAGTATGTTAATTTTGTGTGTTTGGGCGCGATTTCCTCGGAAATTATTGATGTTACTGTAGTTTACATCAAAAGCCCACCTACTTAAACTTATCTAAATTCTGCGTGAGTTGGAGAATTTTTCACCATAAAATATGATTGAGGAAATATCTTAATAATTTTATCCCCTGTGGTTCTTGATAATCTGTAGGTAATAAAGCCACTAATTCTTGCTGTAATTTTGCTAAAGCTACGTCTATTTCCTGTCGTTTGGGTCTGGTGGTGGAAGGAAAATATAAAGGTTCACCAATCTTAATAGTTAACTCCTTTCTCAAAAACAAATCATAAGTTCCAATTAAAACAATGGGTACAATTGGTACTCCAGAACGCAAAGCGTAAATTACAGTCCCTCGTTTTAGAGGATGTATTTTCCCTTCTGTAGTCCCTAATTTTCCTTCAGGAAAGAGGATTAAACTATCTCCACGGGTTAAAATTGCCTGTACAATTCGGTCTATTTGACGTAATGTTTGAATATCTCCACCAGGATGTACTGTTTTTTCGATGGCTGTAGCTAATTCTTGGAGGTCTTTTTGTCCTGCTTGAGCCGCAGCAATCACCGCGCTTTCTTCTTTCCAAATCCGTTCTAAGGGAATTACACCACCTGCAAAGTTTAAAATCAGGCGTTTCCACCATTTATTATAAAGAGTACGAGCATCACCGAGAATGTAGTAATATGGTTGAGTAGGTAATTCTGCTAATAAGAGTAAAGGGTCGATATGGTGGAGATGGTTAATAGCTAAGATAGCAGGTTGTTGAGGTATTTTTTCTCTATTTTGTAACTTTACTTTAAATAAAGCATGAATGAGCGATCGCACTACACAACGTCTGATATGAGAATCAACTCTCGGTTCTGAATGTTGCTGATCAATGCTGGAAAGCTGATGGAGTACAGTTTCTATGGTTTGACGCACAGAGCGATCGCTTGCTGCTGCTAAACCTTCCTTTACCCGTTTGATAGCTGCATCATTTAATATTAAGTCTACATTTCCCTGAGAGGCTACTTGATCAATTTGGACTTGAGGAGAAGAATCGCTGGAAAAATTATTCATAACCAGTTCAAATTTCTCAAAAATAAAAACTCAACTTGATTGTGTCAGATCCCAAAAATGCTCTCAATTACTAATCATTAACCGCATTTTCCTCCTATTTCCATCTGTATACTATCCAACTAATCTGCCAATACCGTACAATATACCTTTATAGGCTAGTAGCTTGCTGAAACAAAAACGTAAAAATTAACTTTACAATTGTCCCACATTTAATTTCCACCGGATCAGCAATCAAGAAGCTGATCAAAATTGGTTTTTATCATCTTGAGATTTTAATGGCTTATGATTTACCAAAGCGATTGTATAGCGTCTCATCAAGAAGGCACATTTAAAAGTTTTGATAATTTAAACTTGTATTACCAAAGTTGGCATCCCCACGGTGACACAAAAGCTATATTAGCAGTGGTGCATGGACTTGGAGGACATAGCGGACTTTACACCAATGTAGTTGAGCATTTACTACCTAAACAATACGCTGTTTACGGTTTAGACTTGCGTGGACATGGACGTTCTCCAGGTCAACGAGGTTATATTAATACCTGGTCTGAATTTCGCAATGATGTCCAAGTCTTCCTCAAGTTTATTCAACAACAACAACCAAAAAGTCCAATTTTTATTTTAGGTCACAGTATGGGTGGTTTAATCGTTTTAGATTACGCTCTGCGCTACCCTGAAGAGGCTTCTTTACTTAAAGGTGTAATTGTTTTAGCACCAAGCATCGGTAAAGTTGGGGTATCACCTAGCCGTATACTTTTAGGTAAAATACTTTCTAGAGTTCATCCGCGTTTCACCCTCAATACTGGACTTGATGCAACTGCTGGTTCAAGGGATGAAAAAGTTGTAGCTACTTACAGTCAAGATATTTTACGTCATACCCTAGCCACAGCCCGTTTATCTACAGAATTTTTTGCTACAGTTTCCTGGATTCACACTCATGCCGACAAATGGCAACTACCTCTGTTAATTTTACATGGTGGTGCTGATAGTGTAGCATTACCCGCAGGAAGTGAACTTTTTTATCAGCGAGTCACTTACCCAGATAAATTACGCATTGAATATCCAGGAGCTTATCACGATTTGCAATGTGATATCAATTATTGTGAAGTGATGACTGACTTAAACAATTGGATGGATCAACATTTATTTTCTGAAATAGAAACCCTTTCACAAAAACAGGTGATTAGTTCTAGTAATCATCATTGAAGAAGGAGTCAGGAGTCAGTAGCCAGGAGTCAGAATAAATTAGTGGGGGATTCATACTCACCACTTTCTGATTGACCACAAAATCTATGATTTGGTGGGGTCTTAAACCCAATTATACATCCGCCAGCCGTACATAATAGACACCTCCAAAAATTAAACATACGTTTCCTAGATCCCTTGTAGAGACGTTCTATGGGTAGGGATTCTCGGCTCTACATTCTTTTCTGGAGATGTCTAATTCATTCTGATTTCTAATTTCTAATTTCTAATTTCTAATTTCTAATTTCTGACTCCTGACTCCTGACTCCTGACTCCTGTATTCTTTTTGAGAATATCATATCTAAAAAATTGTTTGTAGGGTGGGCAATGCCCACCAAAATCCAACTATTACCTGTATTTCAAAAATTCAAAAGGTTTTTATGACCAAAAAAGAAAAATATGCTTTGAAAATTTTTATACAGAAATTTAGGTAATAACTGGTTTAATCTATGAAGAGAAGTTAAACAAGCCTAGTAAATATGAGGTAATTTAGTCAACTTACCTGAATTTTCTACCACAGGTTAGAAGTATTTAGGAGTTAAAAAAATCAATAGATTTTAGGGCTAATTTCTTCTAGGTGTGATGGCTGATAAAAAATTATGACATGGTGGTTATTTGTAGACAAACTCCAAAGCGTAGGCAAAGCACTAACTATAGCTATGTTTACGGCTTTAACTGGGATTATAAGTGTTTCGTGTACGAATAATCAGGACGTATTGGTGACAGAAGTGGGGGTTAGTCCTCCAAATCGACGTTTAGCTAGTAATTCCAAGGCTGGAGAGTTTTATATTCAAGGAAAAACCCAACATTTAAAAGGGAACTCCCAAGGTGCGATCGCTGCCTATAATAGAGCCATTAGTCTTGATTCTAGATATGCTCCGGCTTTCAAGGGTAGGGGACTGGCATATTTTGATCTAGGTAACAGAGAAGCAGCGATCGCTGATTATAATGAGGCTTTACGTCTCAATCCTAATGATGCAGAAACCTACAATAATCGGGGCAATGCCCGCGCATCGTTGAAGGATTACAGAGCAGCGATCGCTGATTATAATGTAGCAGTTCGTCTAGCCCCTAACTATGCCGAGGCTTACAATAATCGTGGTAATGCCCGCGCTAACGAAGGAAATAAAGATGCAGCCCTAGAGGATTATACCCAAGCTATTCGCCTTAATTCTCGTTATTCTATTGCTTATAACAACCGTGGCAATACTTACGCTGCTAAGGGAGAACCAAGGAAAGCGATCGCTGATTATAATGAAGCAATTCGTCTCAATTCCAACTTTGCAGCCGCTTACAACAATCGCGGTAACGCCCGTGCTGCCACAGGAGATAAGCGGGGAGCTTTACAAGACCTACAGCGAGCAGCGTCTATTTTTGACAGAGAAGGTAATAGAGGTTTATATCAACAGGTGATGAAAAATATCCAGGAATTGAGGTAAGGGGTAAGTTAAATATTTTTTATCTCACGCAGAGACAAGCCATTGCGTTGGGCGGGTTTCCCGACTTGTAGCAACTGGCGCGCAGAGGCGCGGAGGAGGAGTGAAGAATATGAAACCTTATGGGATAAGGGATTCAGGATTAACAAATGACTTCTTGCTGTAATATTCAGTTTGAGGATAAACGCTAATAATGCTATCACTAACTACAAAAAATGTTCCCTCTTGCTCATGTTTAGAAAACTGTAAATGAGGATATTTAGCAGCTAATTCATTAGCAGTCATTTTCCGCGCTGTCATTTGCTGAGGTAATAAACCTGTACAACCAATATAAAATACCAAGGGAGAAATTTTTTGCTGATAAATCTGATTTACATATTCCTCTAATTTTATCTTTGCTGCTGTCATCTCCTCAATTATTTCTTCTTTATTTACTATTTTACCAGCTTGTTGAGCTTGTAAAAATAACACCAAATTTTCAGCCCCAACTTTAGACAAAATTTCTTTGATTCTACCATTTTCATTAATTCCTAAAAAATCATCAAAAATCGGTTTCATCAATTCGTCAACTTTGGTAATCTTCATCCTTGAAGAAATTTCCTTTTGTCGAAAAGCTATATTTGGCTGAAATGCTATTTCAAAACTGGGATTAATAAAAATTTCCCCAGTTTCTTTGTCATAAGCTTCGTATCTCCTCGCCAAAAATTGGTTAGCAGAATATAATTTACCCAAATTGAGAATATCTTGACTACCAATGTCGATTTTATAACTGATATGAGCATCAATTTGATCAGGATATTCTTGAGTTGTCGGAAAATTAAGATAGAGCTTTTTCGATAAATAATGTTCTCTTAATTCCTCCACCTGATTACCAACAAATACATCTGATTCATGACGTAAAAGAGCAGATAGAATGCTCGTGACAACTTTTATCTCTGCTAATTGACTAAATAAACCATCAATGCTACCAAAATTAAAATTTACAGGAACTAATGGTAAATTATCTAACTCAATTGTGTATTCGGAATTGAAATCAAATCTATCAGCACTAATTACACCTTTAGCTTGCAATAAATCAAATACTTTCTTGTTGCTGATTTTGATATTTAAAGCTGAAACATGAACTTTCCCATCTTTGACAATGGTATAATTATTAAAATTATCCAAATTATTAGCCAGCAAACCTGCAACCTCAATCATTGGTGTATTATCTTCAGCTTTCACCAACTTAACTTTCCGCTTCACCAACATATTAATAGTAGCGGTATTACGATTTATAGCAAATACACCCATCTGCACAAAATCACCAGCATAGATATCTTCTGTTTCTAACCAAGGAGTAATTAAATTCCCATTTATATCTCTGACACCTCTCACCCGTTTAATGCCAGTTCTCTGGTAATCTTCTTTTAATTTATGTAAATTCAAAATGATATTTTGACGATATTCCGATAAAATCTGAATAAGTTCTAACAGGGAAATTTTGTGATTTACTTGTGACATAGCAAACCTCTTTCATTGTAAATTGATGGTTGCAATTGAGTAGTTACAAAACTTCTGATGAAATTTTTATCTCTTGTAGGGTGTGGTTCGGCAAGCTCACCAACCACGTCAGACCCGATAATTCAGCATCTAACAGATTTTCTCTATCTGACGCACCGCACTAATATGGGATTCCAAAAGCCTGAAACTAGGCAATTTTGTTCATACATATCATCCGCATTTTGTACAGTGCGTAACTCTTAATTAATTGTCCCTTACTAATCTTATAGTACATCAATACTATAAAAATGTCAAGTTGCCACCCAGGAATAAGGTAAAACCATCATATTTGTTTATATTTACCTTACAATCAAAAAATAACTCTCTCTCGACGACTCTTTTCACCGCCTCTGAAATATACGCTAAAATACTGACAGTAACTAGCTTTTTTAAATTTTAATTTTAAATTCCTAACTATTTATGACTATGCACAATGCTGTTGAATTTCAAGACGCTTATGATGTAATTGTAGTTGGTGCAGGTCACTCCGGTTGCGAAGCTGCACTTGCTACTGCTCGTCTCGGTTGTCGGACTCTGCTCTTAACCCTTAACCTAGATAAAATCGCTTGGCAACCCTGTAACCCAGCCGTAGGTGGACCCGCTAAATCCCAATTAACCCATGAAGTCGATGCTTTAGGAGGGGAAATTGGCAAAATGGCAGACCGCACATACCTACAAAAACGTGTCCTCAACTCTTCACGGGGTCCTGCTGTGTGGGCATTACGAGCGCAAACTGATAAAAGAGAATATGCCGCAGTTTTGAAAGCCATTGTCGAGAATCAAGAAAACTTGACAATTCGGGAAAGCATGGTTACAGACTTGATTTTGGGGGCTAATGATCAAGTTATTGGCGTAGAAACTTATTTTGGTGTCGCTTTTCAATGTCAAGCCGTAATTTTAACCACTGGCACCTTTTTAGGTGGTAAGATTTGGGTAGGCAATAAATCAATGGCCGCTGGTAGGGCTGGAGAGTTTGCCGCAGAAGGGTTGACACAAACTTTAAATCGGTTGGGATTTGAAACAGGTAGATTGAAAACCGGCACACCCGCACGGGTAGATAGGCGGTCAGTAGACTACAGTAAAATGGAAATTCAACCAGGAGATGAAGAAGTTCGCTGGTTTAGTTTCGACCCCCAAGTGTGGGTAGAACGGGAACAAATGCCTTGCTACATGACCCGTACCACAGCCGCAACCCATCGTTTAATTCAAGAAAATTTACACCTTTCCCCCGTTTATGGTGGTTGGGTAGAAGCTAAGGGTCCAAGATATTGTCCTAGTATTGAAGATAAGATTGTGCGCTTTGCTGATAAAGAAAGCCACCAAATTTTTATTGAACCAGAAGGACGAGATATTCCTGAATTATATATCCAAGGCTTTTCGACTGGGTTGCCAGAAAATCTCCAATTGCTGATGTTGCAGAGTCTTCCGGGTCTGGAAAATTGTGTAATGTTGCGTCCAGCTTATGCGGTAGAATATGACTATTTACCTGCAACTCAATGTTACCCGACTTTGATGACCAAGAAAGTAGAGGGGTTATTTTGTGCGGGACAAATTAATGGAACAACAGGTTATGAAGAAGCCGCAGCCCAAGGTTTAGTAGCGGGAATTAATGCAGCGCGATTTGTCCGGGGTGAGGAAATGATTGTTTTCCCCCGTGAGCAAAGTTATATTGGGACTTTGGTTGATGACTTGTGTACGAAGGATTTACGAGAACCTTACCGGATGCTTACTAGCAGGTCTGAGTATCGGTTGCTGCTACGTTCTGACAATGCTGACCAACGCTTGACACCTTTGGGACGGGAAGTGGGTTTGATTGATGATAGACGGTGGAATTTGTTTACCAGTAAGCAAGAACAAATTACGGCAGAGAAAGAACGATTGTATTGTACCAGAATTAAAGAATTAGATGAAATTGGCAGAGCGATCGCTCTTGAAAGTCAACAAACCATCAGAGGTTCAATTACCCTCGCTGACCTACTCCGACGACCAGGATTCCATTATCTCGACTTAGCAAAATACGGACTCCATAACCCCACCCTCAACCAAGCAGAACAAGAAGGTGCAGAAATTGACATTAAATATTCTGGCTACCTCGCTAGACAACAACACCAAATCGACCAAACAGCCAAGCAAGCAAACCGTCAATTATCTGCTGATTTAGACTACACAGCCATAGATACCCTTTCTAAAGAAGCCAGAGAAAAGCTGACCAAGGTCAAACCCCTAACAATTGGTCAAGCTGCACGCATTGGTGGAGTTAATCCTGCTGATATTAACGCCTTATTAATTTTTTTAGAAATGCCTAAAACCCATAACCAACGGCAGTTATCACCATTATCTGTCACCAAACTTGATCAAGAGTGAGTATAGTATAAAGCAACAGACTGGTATGATCTACAACTATAATTTAATTTGATCAATTCCAGGCATTAGGGGTGTTGTTTCCCCATATTAGCAGCCACAACCCAAAAGATCATGACATCTCAAGCTAGTACCTATCTCATTATTTCCGAACCACCAGATGATATCAACACCAACGAGCCTTGGTCGATAGAAACTTACGCTGAAGGCTTGATGGATGAATTGTTTACTGATATTGACAACATTCTAGATACTGGAGAGAAGTTTTCTGTTCACCCTCCAAAAACAGTGACGGTAACTATACCAGACGTGTTTTCAGAACCGACATCACAGCAACCAAACCAGGGGACTGTATCACTTAAACACAAACCAAGTAGTACCCTTGTAGTCAGCAATCCTACCGTGACTGCAATTAGTACCAAAAACCCACAAAAAAGTAGTGGTCTGGGTAAACTACTAATTTTGGGACTGACGTTAAGCTTGGGTATGGTTGCTATACTTTACTTTAATGAATCTGGTCAGTTCACTACTTTAAATTTGCCCACAACCCAACCCCAACCACCTATTCCCATCAAGCCAGATGCTCATGCTGACTTGGTAAACTATATGTTGGAAGCGCTAACAGTCATCGACCAACAAGAGGTAACGAATAATCAAATATCTGGTAAAGCTGGATTCCCCAATGTTAATCTTAACCAAACAACAGCTTTAGCTCTCCCTAACACTCAAGCAATGGGATATTTACCCCCATCTCCTTATGGACTACCAGTTCCAACTCGTCCTAATGTTGTTGAACGGATTTATATCCCTGTTTATCAAAATGCACCAACTGTAGGTGACGGTCAACCACAAGTCCCGGTAATTCCGACTCCTCCTAATGTTGGGCAAATACCAGAAAAACCTGCAACTGCGGCTATCCCAACTATACCCAATCCCCAGCAACTAGGAATAGTCCCACCAAAACTACCCACTGCTACAGCACCCGTATCCAAAACTAACCCAGAACAGGCTTATTCCCCTGCTGTTTTGGCTGAATTGGAGGGATTGCTAGAATTAGGTCAAAAATCTGCGGCTTTGTTTAAAATCAACGGTGTAACTCGCCGCATTAATATAGGAGAAAATATTGGTTCTACTGGCTGGACTTTGGTAGAAGTGGTGAATGGTGAAGCTTTAATTCGTCGCAATGGTGAAGTGCGTTCTATTTACGCTGGACAAAAACTATAATTGGTTCATTTGCGATCGCTTTTAATACTGGGGTTTTGATAACTCATAGCGATCGCTCAATTCTATCTCTAAATAACTACACCTTTCTCCTACCCAAGGAAGCATTAAAAGTTTTCTTGATTTATTTTAAAACTGGGGCGCTAGGATTCGAACCTAGGGATGGCGGGACCAAAACCCACTGCCTTACCACTTGGCTACGCCCCATCAATTCAGACTCCATACAATATAACAGTGTATTTGTAATTGTGTCAAGTAGGTTTTGATGGTTTTTTTAGGAAAAATACATTTACTGCCTAGATATATAGTAATTTATGCTACTTTGCCCAGAATGGACAAAAAAAAGGGAGTAAATTCAATTTCCCCCTTTCTGTTGTTTTGGTTGTTATTCTCTTTTTTGGACTCTTTGAGTTGTTGGAGTAGCATCTGTCTTTGCTTTTTCAGTTGGCGTTTTCTGGCTGAACCACCACGACCTTTATCGTTTCTCCCTTCCCGACGGGGAGATTCCCATCTTTTTAAGCGCATAATGTTTATGGTTTTAGATTTTCACATCTAATCCCCATCATACACTATCAATTGGAAATTAGCTACTATTTTTCAATATATCCGCCAGCATAAGTAATGACACACATATTTCTGTAGGATTTGTGACTTCCGAAGGCTACACCTGTAACTTTAAAAGCCGGGTTAAAAATGTTGGTGCGATGACCCCGCGATGGTACTCCATCATCAATAATTAATTGCATGACGATTTCTTGTCCTGTGTTTATACCATAGCTGATATTTTCTGCTGCGGTTTTTTGCCATTTTCCATAGCGATTAATCCGAATAAAAGGAGTGCTACCATCACTACCATCATGACCTAATAAGCCTTTATTTCCCTGGTCTTTGACGTGATCTCTTGCACCTAATGACATTCCTTTGGAGGGAACTAACGCACCTACTGGACGCACTGTTTTGAGAAATGCGATCGCTTCGTCAACTGGTTTTACTCCTTCTTGGGTAATTAAATAAGTATTATTAGAAATTTTGACTCGATTACCTTGAAACCGTCGGCGATAATTTTCTAAAATCGGAAGATATGATTTAGGATTTGTTCGGACTTTGTTAGTTTCAAAAACCACTGCTTGTTCCAATGGAGAAAGATAACTTTTTCCTTGCGCTAATAAAGTCGGGGTATTATTTGGGGCTACATCAGGTTTGATCTGTTGATTGGGCAATAACTGATAGTAAAAACCAATTGTTAACGCCATAGGTAGCAATACTCGAAATCCTAAATTAAACATTTAACTTACTCCTAATTGGTGTATAATTAATAAAATATTAGTTTTATTTTGTAGGGTGGGCAATGCCCACCAAAACTCCCCTACTCACGCTCTAGTATACCAGCAACATCTGATAATCTAACAGGGCCAGAAACAGTTTTGCTGTTGATCAAGAAAGCTGGTGTACCTGCTAAACCTAGCTGTTCAGCGAGTTGTATGTCTTTTTGAATGGCGGTATCAGCCAAAGAGCGATCGCGATTAAATTTAGTTAAATTCAATTTCAATTTTTTGGCAATATCTAAATACAAAGTTTCACCCAGTTGTTTTTGATTAGTAAATAGGGCATCATGATAAGGCCAAAATTTACCTTGTTGATGGGCTGCCCATGCCGCCTTAGCTGCTGGTAAAGCTTGTTGATGAATTTGACTTAAAGGAAAATGTTTATAAACCAATGTTAACTGATTTGGATACTTTTCTAATAAGTCTTTTAAAGTTTTTTGAGCTTGAGCGCAGAAAGGACATTCAAAATCAGAAAACTCTATCAACACAGTTTTTAATTGTTTTGCACCCGTAGTAGGAGATTCTCCAATTACTGCTTGAGTATTAGTCTTAAAATCCTGTAAAAATGTCTGTCTGCTTTCCTGTACTTTTTGTTGTTGAGACTGCTGATATTTTTGAACCGATTCAATAATTACTTGTGGATGATTGCGAATAATTTCTAATACTTGTTGCTCAAGTTGGGAATTGATGGAAGTATCAGCTTGGGCTGGTATTGACCAGCTAAGACTCAAACAGAATAAGCCCAAGGCTATCCAGATACGCAGTTTTGGCAGAATATTGAACATCATATACATTCAGGAAAAATTAACAATATCTTCAGTATTGCTTAAAAGTGCGCTATATTAGAAATCACAAAAATTTATATTCCTACTTTCCCAAACCTTTTTGGTACAACCAGGGATTTAAATTTAATATGAGATAATTATTTACAAACAAAGGGCATATAAATACATTCAGTTACCTTAACCCACTTTCATAACCAGTAATTTATCTCTAACCCATAGCCCAAACTTTATTCCTAACCTACTGCTGACAAGACTTATCTCTGTTTTTTCTCTACAACAGCACATCCAAATAACACTAGGCATCTATAGAGATAAATCTATGGAAACCATTCAAGTATATCTATTTATATTTTTTGTCTTTTGTACCCATTTTTATAAAAAACAATTATAAAATAGCTTTTTGTAATATCAATTAAGATTGTTTCAGCAAATTATGAACTTTCTAGCGTAAAAAATCAATTTATCTCTTTTTTAAACCTTATTACTTCGTTTTACAAAAACAACCCCCCTTTTCTTTCCAGCCAAGTTGGACAATAATGGCACTCACAGACCTAAACAAATTGCTAAAGCCGGATACAGCTTAAAGCGAATGTTTGAGCCGCAACTTTGATAAACAACAAATAAGAGGCAAAATAAAGTGAAACTAGCAGTTTACGGAAAAGGTGGAATCGGCAAATCGACAACTAGCTGCAACATCTCTGTCGCTTTAGCCAAACGGGGTAAAAAAGTTCTACAAATTGGCTGCGACCCCAAACACGACAGCACTTTTACACTAACTGGATTTTTGATACCCACTATTATCGACACCTTGCAAGAAAAAGATTATCACTACGAAGATGTCTGGCCAGAAGACGTAATCTACAAAGGCTATGGAGGAGTTGATTGTGTAGAAGCTGGTGGACCTCCTGCTGGTGCTGGTTGTGGAGGATATGTTGTTGGTGAAACAGTAAAATTATTGAAAGAACTAAATGCCTTTGACGAATATGATGTAATTTTATTTGATGTACTTGGTGACGTTGTTTGTGGTGGTTTTGCAGCCCCTCTTAACTATGCAGACTACTGTTTAATTGTTACAGACAACGGTTTTGATGCTTTATTCGCTGCTAACCGCATTGCCGCTTCAGTTCGTGAAAAAGCCCGCACACACCCCTTGCGTCTAGCTGGATTAATTGGTAATCGCACCTCCAAGCGCGACTTAATCGAAAAATATATAGAAGCAGTACCAATGCCAGTTTTAGAGGTATTGCCTTTAATAGAAGATATCCGTGTTTCCCGCGTCAAAGGCAAGACTCTGTTTGAAATGGCAGAATCAGATCCTTCTCTGGAGTACGTTTGCGACTATTACCTCAGTATCGCCGATCAAATTTTATCACGTCCAGAAGGCGTAGTTCCCAATGATGCTCCTGACCGTGAACTTTTCTCTTTACTATCAGATTTTTATCTAAATCCGAGTAAACCACAGGTCATTAAGGCAGAAGAGGAATTAGACTTAATGATGGTATAAAACATTATTATCTCTCAGGATGGAAATATGGCATTCTTTACCAGTTTTACGGACTCATTAAGACAAAAGTGGTTACAATTCTTTCAAGTAAATCGTGACTGGATCACCATCCAAATGGCTGTAGAGTCGGTTTACACCCCTGACGGCGGTAAACGACCACCTTCTTACCTCATCCTGGGAGTAGTAAATGCACTAGAACCGAAACTAGCGCAGTTAATGTCTCCTTTCGCTAAACTGAATCCTGATGCGGATACTCTGATTGAAGTGCTGGATTTGAATTTTGACCCAGATATTGCTCTCGGTAATCGTTTGAGTATGACAGCGCTGGGAGAATACACAAGTGAGTCTGATGTTGTAACTGACAGTAACCCTAAAAATCAGTCTTCAACCAATGGTTTTGGAGAACAGGGTGTGACTCAAAACGATGATCATATCAATGGTTTTGGGAATTTAGATGATCAAGCTGATGACTTGAACCCACCGGATGAGATTGCCTTTAGTGATGTGTTATCTGATGTTTGGAGTGATGAAACATTGTTGTTAGATGGGCAAGAGAATAACGATTTATTGTCAGAAGAACTATCATCTGGTGTGTTTGATGAATCGGAAATGGCTCGTCTTTTTCCCAATAACTAAATAATAGGAGTTAGGGGTTATTTTTAGCCCTGGCGATTATAAATCGCGGCTACACAAACAAAGTCTGCCTCCGCAGACTAAGAAGGTGCTTGAGATCCTTGGATTATCTAGTTTTTACCTATGTAGACGCGGTTTCTAACCGCCATTTCTAATCGCTTTTTAACTCCTATTTTTACCTACTTTGTTTGTTTTAAATATTAAAGGGAGAACAATTAAAATGACTGTTGCTCAACAGCCTGAAGCTTTAAATTTTGAATGTGAAACTGGCAATTATCACACTTTTTGTCCAATTAGTTGTGTGGCTTGGTTATATCAAAAAATTGAAGATAGTTTCTTTTTGGTAATTGGGACTAAAACTTGCGGTTATTTTCTGCAAAATGCCATGGGGGTGATGATTTTTGCTGAACCCCGTTATGCTATGGCTGAGTTGGAAGAGGGGGATATTTCAGCCCAGTTGAATGATTATGAAGAATTGAAACGATTATGTGAGCAAATTAAGCGCGATCGCAATCCTAGTGTAATTGTCTGGATTGGTACTTGTACCACGGAAATTATTAAAACCGATTTAGAAGGTTTAGCACCCAAGTTAGAAGCAGATTTGGGTATTCCCATTGTTGTCGCTCGTGCTAACGGACTAGACTACGCATTTACCCAAGGAGAGGACACTGTGTTAGCTGCTATGGCTCATCGTTGTCCTGAAAAGTCCCCAGTATCGGAAACTGAAAAAGGCGAGCGTAACGCCATTCAGAAGCTGATGAATTTCGGCAGGAAAAAAGAAGATATCGCCCAAGATGAATCTGAGTATGTAGATCATCCACCTTTGGTTTTATTTGGTTCTTTACCTGACCCAGTTGTCACCCAATTAACCTTAGAATTGAAGAAACAAGGGATTAAAGTTTCTGGTTGGCTACCTGCAAAACGCTTTACAGAATTACCTGTTTTAGAAGAAGGGTATTATGTCGCTGGTGTCAATCCTTTCCTCAGTCGCACCGCTACAACCTTAATGCGTCGCCGCAAGTGTAAACTAATTGGCGCACCTTTCCCCATTGGTCCCGACGGAACTCGCGCTTGGATTGAAAAAATCTGTTCTGTGTTTGGAATTACACCCAAGGGTTTAGATGAACGGGAAGCGCAGATATGGGCTGGTGTGGAAGATTATGTGAAATTGATTCGTGGTAAGTCTGTGTTTTTGATGGGTGATAACCTGTTGGAAATTTCCATGGCGCGGTTTTTGATTCGTTGTGGAATGACTGTTCAGGAAATCGGTATTCCTTACATGGACAAGCGTTATCAAGCTGCTGAGTTGGCTTTGTTAGAAAAGACTTGTCAAGAAATGGGTTCACCTCTACCAACAATTATGGAGAAGCCTGATAATTACAATCAACTTCAACGGATTTATGAGTTGAAACCTGATTTGGTAATTACTGGTATGGCTCATGCTAACCCACTGGAAGCACGAGGTATTAATACTAAGTGGTCTGTAGAGTTTACCTTTGCTCAAATTCACGGTTTTGGTAATACCCGTGACATTTTGGAGTTGGTAACTCGTCCTTTAAGAAGGAATAATAATTTGAAGGATTTGGGTTGGGATAAGTTGGTGAGAGAAGAAGCGAAGATTTAGGTTTTTTTCGGCAATTTTAGGACGGACTTTTTAGTTCGTCCTTTTTTTGTTTATGAAATAACGTTCGCGTAGCGTGTCGAAGACATACCGCAGAGGCGCAGAGGACACAGAGGAAGAGAATATTTTAGAATATGATGATTACAAAAAATATATTATCAGGTGATGGAATGCCGGAAGTTTGCCGTTTTTTAGGAATTATTATTACCATGTATTATAATGATCATCCTCCACCACATTTTCACGTCCGTTATAATCAACAAAAGGCAATTATTAATATAGAAACATTATCAATTTTAGAAGGTAAACTTAGTCCTAGAGTTTTAGGTTTAGTAATTGAATGGGCAGCACTACACAAATCAGAACTTCTCAAAAACTGGAATTTGGCTAGACAAAATAATTCTTTAGAGAAAATCGAACCATTAGAGTAAATTATGCTGCAAGATATTATAGAAGTCATTCCTCAAAATAACTATCAAATTTATCTAAAATTTGAAGATGGAAAAGAAGGTATTGTTGATGTTAGTCAACTAATTGAATTTACTGGAGTTTTTCAACCTTTACAAGATTTAGCATTTTTTAAAACTGTTAAAGTTAACCCTGAATGGGGAACAATCTATTGGGATAATGGAGCAGATTTAGATCCTGATGTGCTTTATTCTGTAATTACTGGTGAATCTATTTCTACTTATCATGGAAATCAATATGTCAAAATTTCCCATTAAGTTAGAATTTATCACAACTAAATCAGCTTTATTAAAACCTAAAAAGCCTTTTCCAGTAACTAAGTTAGATGATGTTGCAGGTGTATTTAGAGAATTTATAAGTTGCTACAATCGCTAATTGTATAAGATTATAAATTGTACTATATCAAAATATAAATTGAAAATCATGAAGCTAAATCTCAATTACAAAAAAATGCCATTCTTGCCATATTGTCAACGTAAAGATTTACCTACAAAACCTGGTATTTATTATGTAGGTAATAGTGATTCCCCGGTCAGGTATATAGGGCTTTCTCATAATTTAAGAAATCGTCACCTGAATCATCATCGTCAGTCAGAATTTGAAGAAATCGAAAATGCTGTTATACGTTATCGAGTCGTCACTGAAGATTTATTAAATAGAATTTCCAACCTTACAGAAAATCTCAGGAGACTAGAAAGGCAAGCTATTAATTATTATCAGCCAGAACTCAATAGAAAAGCTGTCCCTCCTCAGCCTAAATTATCACTTGGAGGAGTTTATATTCAAACTCATCAAGTCGCAACAGCAGGATATTGTCCACATTTTAATGTTGAAGATGGAGAAGAATTAGCAATTAATACAAGTGTAAGTAAAATACATTTGATAGACAGGGCTATTAAAGCACAGCGTCCCATTTTTCTAATAGCATCTGGAAATTATGAAGATTATGAAAGAGAAAATTATGATAATTTATCTGAGTTGGTTATATTCAAAAATGAAAAAATTTATATTATTATAAGTTGTTTTATTCCTTACGGTTGTGAAATTGATCACAGTTATGAACGAAACTATATAGTATATGGAGGCAATTCTAAAATATTTCTTGAACCTTACGTTATTCTTAATAATCAACCAGGATTTAAGGAATTTAAAAGAAGTTATTTAACAGTAGGTTTTACTAACTGTGAAAAATCTCCATTTGCTCAAATTTTGTTAAATTTAGGAGGTTTCCAATTAATTTAGATTATTTAATACATTAAATGGTTGGAATAGAGAAGGAAATAACTAATGTTTTTTAACGTTTGCTTCGTCCTTTTTTTGTTTTCTCACGCAGAGACGCGGAGAGAGATGTTATAATTGGTAAGTTATCCTTTTAATTTAGTGGATAGAGTTATATGAATCATCAACTATATGAACAAGATTTTAATCTTTGGCGAGAAACTCTCATTACACAAATCAAAGAAAAACATTTTAATGATATTGATTGGGAACATTTACTATTAGAACTGGATGATATGGGTAAATCGGAAAAACGGTCTTTCTTGAGTAATTTAACAATTTTAATTGCTCACTTACTCAAGTTAACTGTTCAATCTGATGCTCCTGAAATGATGAAAGGAATTTGGTACAGTTCTATTACTGAACATCGGTTTAGAATTAAAAAAGATTTACAAGAAAATCCTTCTTTTAAAAATTATCTTCATGAAGTAATTTTTATAGCTTATGCTGATGCTAGAAAACTGGCAATTAAAGAAAGCAAAAATGCTAAGTTGGGAGTCAGAAAACCAGATGAATCAGAATATCCTCTTGATTTTCCTTTTACTTTAGAACAGTTACTAGATGAAGATTTTTATGGAGATATATTATAATTTTAATAGTTTAAATTATTGAGAAAAATTTAAATTTATGGAAGTTACAAAATTATATCCTCAAGGACAGATAATTCTTCCTGAATCTTTACGGGAAGCTTATCATTGGAATGTTGATCAGGAATTTGTGATTATTGATATGGGTGATGGGATTTTGTTAAAGCCTAAGAATCCTTTTCCAGAAACTAAATTAGATGATGTTGCAGGTTGTTTAAAATATTATGGTGAACCTGCAACGCTGGAAGATATGGAAGATGCTATTCGTCAAGGTGTTGAGAAAATACAGTTTTAACCAGGTAATTCTAAAGGTTGAGAAGGAATAATAAACATTAATTCTGCACCTTCTGGTTTTTGTTCTGTAGATGGTTTTAATTGCAACCATTCATGAAAACTAATTCCTAATTGAGATATTGCTTGTATTTCTGTTTGGTAAGATTCAAATCTGTTGTTAGTTTCAATCATTAATTCCATGACTGCAAATACTTGGGGAAGTCGTTGATATGCTTCTTTTTCAAATCTACCTGTTAATGGTGTAGGATTTCCTCCAAACAAACCCCAGCTTATCTCATTACGATCTACAATAGATGATGGTAAGGAAGACAACCATTCATTATTGTTTTGTGCTA
>NZ_JAYGHC010000055.1:28638-33852 GCF_034932285.1 Cronbergia sp. UHCC 0137 | reverse complement strand
TACCAAAAACATCTTATTGAATGAGGGTATCCGCGCTTGGATGGCTCCTCAAGATCAACCCCACGAACAATTTGTATTCCCTGAAGAAGTTCTACCCCGTGGTAACGCTCTCTAATTCATTGTTGTTGATTAGTGTAAAAGCTAAAAACAAGCGATCGCTTTAGATACAACAATGTTAGGTTAAGCAAATTTGTGAGTTTAAAAATAGGGACGTTCCATGGAACGTCTCTACATTCTTTTTCACCAGATTTCTAATAAGGTTTCTTGCTATGATCTTAGAACTTCTGCTCATATTTTGGGTTTTGTGAAGGTTGAAACAACCAATAGTCGTTCCAATTTTCACGACCTTGAAATGGTTAGTCGTAAATTAGCAGCACTAATTGAGAAAATGCAAACTTCCAGACATAAAATAATGGGAGGAAAGATACCAAATTACCTGATTTTATTGATAATGGCTCAAGACTGGTTTTCTAATTTTTCCTGATCTTGCCAATTAGATGTGTAACTATATATATACCTTAATTGATTCATTGCCCTCAGCGTGGAACTGAGGGTTTAACTAAACCAATTTTCTATTTTGAATAAAAAAGCGGTAGATGCACTAACTTCTAAATGAAGCTGGGATAATCAGAATATTGAATGGACTGTTTCTGCAAGTTTCGGAGAATGAAAGTGCAGATAAATCAAGAACACTGAGAGTTACCTTAATTGATTCATTGCCCTGAGACGTTTATCTAGGGAATTTCATCATAACACACTATGAAAAAGAATAATATATTTTTTGATCAAAAGTCTAATTTTCTTCATTCTGAACATAGTTGAGAGATGGTAAATCCACCTTGATCAAAAACAGGACTTACCGAACTGGCACATTGTTAAGGTGCGTCAGACTGCATAAATATGGTAAACAAACAGATTTTTGATATCTAACGCACCCTACAATAGATTTTTGGCGTGACACTTGCGTAAGTCCTAAAAAATCTGGAAAAAAGTTAGCGACGCACAACTACTCTTGTTCCCATCCTAGCCCAACTATATAACTTCCGCGCCTGTTTAACTGGTAAATTAATACAGCCATGACTTACAGGAGTGCCAAAACGATTATGCCAGTAAGCGCCGTGAATGGCATAGCCCCGATAAAAATACATGGCATAAGGGACATTAGAAATATCATAACCTCTGCCACGCATTCGATTAATTCGGTACTTGGCGTTAATTGCGTATTTACCAACGGGTGTAGGGGTTGAACGTTTACCCGTAGAAACACGAAAAGAATAAACGAGTTTTTTTCCTTGCCATGCACGTAATCTTTGTTCAGATAGGTCTATTTCAATCCAACGAGGTTGAGATATTGACCGGGGTTTAGATGCAATGGTATTTTGATGTATGGAAATTGCATTAGCAGTAACGGATTGAGGATCGGATGTAGTTGGTGATGACCATGAAAGCAAAGTCACTAACATCATGACTACACCTGTACCAAAAGTGCCAGCACAACGGATTAAATTGCTGCGAATCCATGTTTGCATGAATCAATTACCTTCTAGTTATACAACGTGACATTTTTGGGAATTGAGAGAAATATGATTCAATTAGTTAGTTGATTTGAGATTTTCAGGACTAGAGCCAATTACTAAAAACTTCCATTTGTGGCTAATAGACCTCTTGCATAAATACTTTGGTCTCGCCAAGAATATTCTTGAAAAGCTCACGCAATCGCGCTTCGCGTTCGTGTAACGTGCCGGAGGCATATCTCGCAGAGTAGGCGCAAAGACGCAAAGAAGAATTTGAAAATCACGACTTTTGCAAGAAGTCTAATAAATTGGAGTTGTTAACTTACTCTTCATCCCAAATCTAAAATCCAAAATTAGTATGAGCTATTAATGAAAGTCTTTAAGTATCAGAAAAAGCAAACTTACTCTAAATCAAGATTTGCAGATAATGAGTTGATGTGGTTTTGTCAGATTTCTAACCTGGTGCTGATTTTAAATGAGATTTGAAAAAGCCTAAGTAAGTACAGGTAGAGCTATGCCTTACAAAATCAATTTATGCTGGGCAATGCCCACCCTACCTGTAGTTCAAAAATAATTATTTGTGAATTACTACTGGTGTGCCTATAGAAGACCAATCAAATAACCATTTAGCATGATTGGGTGCGAGATTTACACAACCATGACTTACAGGTGTACCAAATCTTTTGTGCCAGTAAGCTCCGTGAATGCCATAATTACCATCATAAAACATGGCGTGGGGAACGTTAGGAACATCATAACCTCTACCCCGCATTCGAGTTTTTTTGTACATTAATTGAACTTTAAAAGTTCCCACACGTGTAGGTGTAGATTTTTTGCCTGATGACATCAAAATTGCATAAACTGGTTTTTTACCTTCCCAAGCAATTAATCTTTGTTTGGAGAGATTGATTTGAATCCAGCGTTCTTCTGATTTTTGTAGTTTCTCTATGGATGCTTGAATTGTTTTGCTTTTAGGAATTGCCCATACGTGACTTGATATGGGGTTATTAATGGTTAGGGTAACTATTGCACCCGTGATTAACATTGTCACCAAACGCACTGGGCTAGGAGAAATTAGGCTTTTCATGGTAAACACACTCCTCTTTGTCCTGTTTCCAGATTTTTTACTGGTACAGATACGATTTTTATGGATTTTCTGTTACTAATGTAACTGTTGGTGGAGATTTTTGGCTTTTTGAGCGATCGCTGTCCAATCTCCTTGTTTAATCAGGTTTTGGGGGAATAATTCGCTACTTAAACCTACGGCTACTGCTCCAACTTGTAAAAATTCTTTAGCATTTTCTAATGTCACACCACCGGTAGGAATGAGGGGAATATGACCAAGGGGTGCTTGTAAACTTTTGATGTAGCTAGTTCCTCCCACTGATTGAACGGGGAAAACTTTCACACAACTTGCGCCCTGAGTCCAGGCGGTAACAATTTCTGTCGGTGTGAGAGCGCCGGGGATGATGGGGATATTTTGGGCGACTGCGGCCTGAATCATTTGTACATCGGTGTGGGGTGTGAAGAGAAATTGGCAGCCAGCAGCGATCGCTCTTTCTAATTCCTGAACGTTGAATAGTGTTCCTGTACCGATTAAACAGTGAGGTAATTGAGTACGGAGTTGGGAGATTAATTCAGCAGCGCGATCGCTATTCCAGGTAATTTCGATGATTTCCATTCCCCCGGAGGCTACAGCTAAGGCCATCTGCTCACCCAATGCTTTTTTTGAGGCGCGAATAACAGCGATCGCTCTATGTTGTTGTAATTTTGACAACCAAACTTGATTGGACATTTCTACTGCGACTTGTAAGCCAACACAAAATTTTAACAGCGATTTACTCTAATTTGATTTCCTCAGACTTTAATTCGGTAATTACTAAAAAAGGTCTAATTGTGTTTGTTTTACTTCCCTTTGTTTTTCGGCAGATTTCAAAACTTCTAAACTTAGACGAATATCTAGGCGTTTTTGCTCTTCGATTATTTCCTGGATGGTAACAATTTGAATTTTATCTACAGGTTGACTCATATAGCAACTTTTATAAATTCCTGCTTCTTTGGCTGTTTTCAGCATATCTTTAGTCGGTGGTTTTAGAGTAATAAAAACTCCTAATTCTGCCCCTTCTAAAGTAATTGTTCCTTGTAAATCTCGAATATCTCCAGATTTGACGTTACCAGATTTCACTTGTAAAATAATTTTTTCTGGTTCGTATTTGTCTCCTGTAAAATAAGCTATACCATCAATGCCTTTGTCTGCACCCTTTTTTTGATTAATGATAGCACGATTATTAGAATAGGTTAAAACTGCCCATTTTTCAAATTCTTTGCGAGTGCGATCGTCTTTTTTCAATGCTAATGCTTCCGCAGATTTCATGTCTTTAGGAATGCCGCTAATTTTGATATTTTCTAGCACTCCTTTACCGAAAGCATCTTCTAATCTTTTCAGAATCAAGCTAATACTTTGATAGGTAATATCAATTCCTATCCATTGCCGATTTAGTTTTTGTGAAACTTCGACTGTTGTTCCACAACCACAATAAGCATCTAGTATTACGTCATTTTCATTACTGCTAGATTGGATGATTCTTTCTAATAATGCTTTGGGTTTTTGAGTGGGATAACCCAGTCTTTCTTTCTTAGGAGTTCCCGGAATTTCAGTCCAAATATCATCAGGACTAATACCAAACATTTCATCGAGATATTGTTTTAAATAAGGTTTCCCACTTTTAGAATAATAAATTCTATCTTCAGATTCAAATTTTTCCATATTTTCATAAGAAAATGCCCAATATCTACCATTAGGAGGTAAATTTCCTTTCCAAGAATAAGATGTATTTCCACCAGGCTTTGCTGCTGATAAATCAGAAGTTTTAAACCTTCGACCATCTACATCAATTTTATTATACGAAGAATCAATATAAGACTCTGAATAATTCTGATAAACTGTATTAAAAAATGATTTTTTAGCAATTTTAACATAAAAAAGAATCACATCATGAACTCTACCAAATTGTCTAGATCCCTGTTTTGCATCATTATGGGTTGTAGTTCTTTTCCAAATAATTTCATTTAAAAAATCTCCACCTTGAGAACAAAAGATAGCATCTACAATTATCTTTAAATAATGAGAAGCTGTGGGATCGCAATGCAAATAAAAACTACCTGTTGGTTTCAAAACTCTGTGAATTTCTGCAACCCGCAAAGTCATACTTACTAAATAAGCTAAAAGACTACCCTTACCTAAAACCTTTGTTAAACCAGAAATTAAATCAATACTTTGAGAAGTGAAATGACCTAAATAGTTTTCTTGAATTTCTGCTAAACCTTGATTAGCGTGATCATCCCATGTCCAGGTGTCAATAAAAGCCTGTGCTTGGGCTTGATCTTCCTTACCAACATTATTATAAATTTGATTATAATTGCGTTTAGAATTAAAGGGCGGATCAATATAACAAAGATCAACAGTTTCATCCTTGATATGTTTTCTTAACACTTCCAAGTTATCGCCATAAAATAGTTGATTAACCATGATTAATACTCGAAATTACAAAATCATTATTTATTAACTGATGGATTCCAACTCGAAAGAATTGGTAATCACTAAACTTGAACAAGGATTACCCGCTATTACTCCAGCATTTGGTGCAACATTAGCAAAAGCCTGTGCCGCGTTACCCTATTTGTAAGATTTTTGATAAGG
>NZ_JAYGHC010000055.1:0-28551 GCF_034932285.1 Cronbergia sp. UHCC 0137 | reverse complement strand
AACAGTCATAGTGAATAACTGTTGTAAGCAGTTCAATCTCTCTCAACTACTCAAAAAACTGAGAGGTTTTGATAACTTTATCAATACAAAAACGAACTAAATCTCAACTTCCTATTATAGCATAAAATATTTTTTCGATAGGTCTAATCTTCTCATTTAACCAAAATTAAACAGGGATTTCAATCATAAATTTAGTGAATTTTCCCGGAGAAGAAACACAGTTTAATTTACCATCGTGCTGTTCAACAATAATTTGATAACTGATAGCTAGTCCTAACCCAGTACCTGATCCAACTGGTTTAGTGGTGAAAAAAGGATCAAAAATGCGCGATAAAGTTGACTGACTCATGCCAATACCATTATCCATAATCGAAACTTTCATCGTATTTTCTTCATAATCTATCCCTGTGGTAATATAAATAATAGGATCTGAGATAATTTGAGATTCAGACCTTAAAGCATCAATAGCATTATTTAAAATATTCAAAAATACCTGATTCATTTGGCTGGCATAGCAGTTAATTAGTGGTATTTTCCCATATTCTTTGATGATTTGAATTTCGGGAAAAACCTGATCTGCTTGCAGTCGATATTGTAACATTAACAATGTACTTTCTATTCCTTCATGTAAGTCTACCAACTTCCTGGTTGATTCATCAAAACGAGAAAAATTGCGTAAACTAGAGACAATATTACGGATGCGATCGCTCCCTGTTTTCATAGAACCAAGAATTTTTGTAATATCTTCTTGTATAAATTCCAGGTCTAATCGGTCAATTTTTTCTTGCAACCACTTAGAAGGATGGGGCAATTCCAACTGATAGTCTACAATCAATTCTAAAAGAATATCTATATAATCTTGAGTATGCTGAATATTACCATAAATGAAACTAATAGGATTATTTATTTCATGGGCAATACCTGATACCAAATGTCCCAAGCCAGACATTTTTTCTGCTTGAATTAGTTCTAACTGGGTTTGTTGCAACTTTTCGAGAGTTTCTTGTAAATAAATATTTTGCTCTTTTAGTGCTTTGTCGGCTGACATTCGTTCAATTTCTGCGGCCGAGCGAGCAGCAAATATTTTTAAAATTGCTTCTTGTTCTTGGTAATTACCTACCAATTCCTGAGTGTGCAAAGCCGCAATATGTCCTAGAGGCTTACCGTTAATATCGACAATTGCAATACCTAAATAACTTTCTGCTTGTAAATCAACTAAATCCTGGTCTTCAGGAAACAGTTTTTGGATACAATTAGGATAAATTCGGATACCTTTTTCATAAACAACATCACAAGGAGTCCCAATCAGAGAATATTCAAAATTCGGGCCAAATTCATCACCTGTCCAAAAAGCTAGAACTTTGGCTTTTCGTGGGTTGCTCTCTACAAATTCGGCAATCAATCCATACTGAACACGAAGTGTTTTAGCCAAGTAACGCGCACAAGATTGGAAAAAAGCTTCACCTATTTGAGAAGAAATTCCTTCCACAATAAATTTAAGTTCACTGTCCCAGTTGGTTAACTCAGTGGTTAAGTCTTCTGGTTGATTTGTGGCTTCAGTTAGGTTTTCTGTTGGGGATG
Source organism: Cronbergia sp. UHCC 0137 (assembly GCF_034932285.1). Taxonomy (NCBI): domain Bacteria; kingdom Bacillati; phylum Cyanobacteriota; class Cyanophyceae; order Nostocales; family Nostocaceae; genus Cronbergia; species Cronbergia sp. UHCC 0137. Next base: position 26,970 of record NZ_JAYGHC010000055.1, on the reverse strand, counting down.
AATTTAACATTTGGGTTAAACGGCAATTCCTACGGAGCGTTTGCGCGATCGCTCCACAACCTTAGATTTAGACTCAATCACTCTTAACTTTCTCAATTTTACCTAAAAATTACCACAATTTTAGTGAGTTGCTACAACGACAGAAAAAAATGATCGTGTAGCTTCTCAAAATTAACTATTTTATAATCTTTGGAGTAGATTTAGACCATGAGTATCTGTACCACAAGTGTTAAAAAGACCATATTCATTGGCTAATTTCTGTACTTGTTCTGATTCTATGACACTGGGCTGCCAAGGACTAGGGTTGTTGTAAGCGTAGAAAGCCTCAACACCATCAATTCCGCTATTGACAGCCGCAGGGATTAAGTCAAAGAGCGATCGCTTGTACCGTGCAGGATGAGCAAGTACAGCCAGTCCGCCGGCTTCATGGATAGACTCAATTACATTAAATGCCTGATATTCTTTACCTGTAGTCGGTTTTCGTTGTAAATAAGGTTTCATACTAGGGCTTTCTGGCTCAAAAGCGTAAGCTAAAATATGAACTTCTATATCTAAAAGATTGGCATTAACTTCCACACCAGTCCATAAATGAGGAATAGCTGCATGGGGATTATTCCATTTCCAGTCTTTTAACCAAGATTGTGCTACTTGATAGCCACCAATAGTATGATGATCTGTGATCGCCAGCCCTTTTAATCCTATAGCGATCGCCTGTTCTATCAAGTCAATCGGTTGCAACCTTCCATCTGAATGGACAGTGTGCATATGGAAATTGAATAATTGGGGACAACTATGAGCATCAATGTTCTCAAATACTTGTTTTAACAGATTTTTCGTCGAAGCTGTAGTCCGGGCAAAATTTACAACCATAACCCCCCTTGGAGCAAATATTACATAATTATTTAGACACCAACACGTCACACCGATAAACGAAAAGTTACTAGCACCCCAAACTAGCAGAATATGGCAGCTACTCTCTCAACTGCATCAATGAATTTTTTCGATTTGTTAAGACTACGTTAGCAAATCTCAACGCTGATAGCCATGAGTATTTTCGATTACTTATATAAAGAAAGTGTGAAAATTTAAACAATGCTTTCGCCGTAAGGCTTTGATCGTCAAATAAAAATCTCTACACACAGCGTTAATCATCTCACCGTGAATCAATCGAACCAAAAATCATACTTAGGGATTGGAGTCAGGAGTCAGGACAAAGAAGGGTTGAAAGTTCCTTGGTATATCAATACTTCTCGGTTAAGGAGTAGAGACGTTCCATGGAACGTCTCTACATGGATGGGTAGGGATGCTCGAATCTACATGATTTTCCGGCTCACAAATTTGCTTAACCGAATACCTCATTTATCTAAAATATGCTTTGATGAATTTAAATAAATTCGCTGCTATAATTTGATATCACCTTATTTACATAATATAACTTATGGAACCACTAGAATCTTTAGAACCATCTTTGACTTCTGCTATTGATAATAATTGGTATTTAGTCAGTGTACGTTCTAAAAAACGTGAAGTATTTTTAAAATATTTAAAAATCGCTATTGACCAAAATAAACTCCAAGAATTTATTTTAGATGTGCAAATACCCAAGGAATCTGTCTACGAAGACATTGTTTTAATGAATTTAAATAATTTCAAAACAGCTTGCACACATCTAAAAAAAGTTGAATGTTTCCAGAATATAGAACGAAAGCCTTTAGGTTCAGAACAAGTAAATCGAATGTTGGGTATTAAGTAAATATTGGGTTTTCTTGCGCTTGCTCATAGCAGGGGAACGCCTTGATAATGGTAGTTCCCCTACCTATTGAAAACAGAGATTCAACGTATTAGATTAGAGGGATGAATCTCAATACAGTTCGGTTAAACAAATTCATCAGCCGGAAACCCTTGTAGAGACGTTCCATGGAACGTCTCTACAGTCCTTAAACGAGCCGTATTGGGATGAATCTAACCTAAAAGGATTTAAGCTCTACGACTTTCTGTTTTAGCACCTGCCATTTGTTGTTGTATTTTGCTTTTAGCAGCCTTAAACTGTGTAGCCAGTTCTTCACTTTGATGAGTATTCATGTTGTTGCGAATAGCCGCAAACATTGTGCTTTCTTCTTGGCGTACATGATCCATTACATCATCCATTAAACGTCTGATTCTATCTTTAAATTCGGGTGAAGATGGACTCATACTTTGCAGTTGATCAAAGACAACTCTCCAACTAGCTTGTTCGTCATACAATTCTTGGGTATTAGCATCACCGTAAAAAGAACGTACTCTGGGATAAACTACTTCTTCTTCTGCTGCTGCGTGGGCGCTAAGATCCTTATAAATTTGCCCAAAGTATTCTTGAATTTTTTGGGGATCGTTACTTTGTAGAAGTTCTGTAAACAAGATATTGACTTTATTGTGATCCATGCGGAGAATATCTTGGATATTCATATCCTGTTTATCAGAGGTTTGAGTAACAGCACTACCAACTGCACCACTAATAGCAGCGATCGCATCTTGAACCCTGCTCCAAATTCCCTGATCTGCATCTTGTCCAGTTAGTTCCCTTACACCCAAAATTTCTAAAATTCCTTTAAGTTGTTCTTGGTGAGCGCGGTTTTCAAAATTGATAGTATTTAAAGGTCCAATTGCTGCCATCACATCGGCACCAACTCTCTGAGCGGCTTTGTGGATTGTTACACCATTCATCACTTGTTGATGTTTCAACAATTCATGCTGAAATACTTTTTCAAAGAAACTTAATTCATTACCTTCCATGAACTGACGGACATTTTCTATTAATTTCTGCACTGTTTGTTCGGCGTTTTTTTGAATGCCATACTGAATAATTACAGTATCTAAAATACCTTGGTTTTTTCGGTCATCATCAAGCATTTTTCGCAAATTATCGGCAATTTCCCCATCAGTACAATCTCTCAAAAATCGTTCTTCGTTATTAATAATCAACTGTTGCAGCAATTTCATATCTGCCAATTTTACGCCAATAGCATTACGTTTGGTATCGTCTAATGTAGTTACCATTATTTGTTCTCCTCAGAAAATTTGCAGACTTTGACTAACCATAGATTGACATAGACATGAGGAATATTTCATCTTTCTTGTGAGCGATCGCTATCTAAACTTAGGACATAAAATTAGATATAAATCTATTTATTTTTTATTTCCAGACATAAAAATTGTTGATCTTGATTCCACCGTTAGATAGATAAAATCTGTACTTTTATTTTCTCAAATAGGGAAATCATGCCAAGAAAAGCTAAATCATGGAAACTACAGAACCAACTTCTACCCCGTTCCCCAATCTTCCACCAATTATTGAAAGTGACGATAGAGAATACCGAGATAGTGGAGTACCCAGTACAGTAGCGATGCCTGCGGCGAGCGAAGCTATCGCTGGACATCCCCTACATCCTTTAAGTATCATTTTTCCTATCGCCTTCCTAGCAGCCGCCTTGGGAAGTGATTTTGGCTATTGGTTAACTCGTGATTTCTTCTGGGCTAGGGCTTCTTTGTGGTTAATTGGATTGGGTTTAGTTACTGGTATGATCGCCTCAGTAATTGGTATGAGTGATTTTTTGCAAATAGAACGAGTCCGTAAACGTTACGCAGGTTGGGCGCACTTAATTCTCAATCTTTCTATCCTCTTATTCACAGCTCTTAATTTTATTCTGCGGATGAGAGATATTGAGTCATACATAATACCTTGGGGCTTGGCTCTTTCCCTAGTGGTAGGGACATTAACGAGCATTACTGGTTGGTTTGGTGCAGAACTTTCTTATCGCCATAAAATCGGCGTAGTCGGTGCAGGTAGTAAAAGATATCCTTAAAACTTACGCAAAATTAATGTATTTTAGTTATTATCAGGCTTCTGACGTAATCTCAAGTGTAAGTCAGACCACATTTGATAAAAAACACTCCATTCAACAAAATCTACATCATCTCCTAATTCACCTGTTTTAAATTGCCGATAAAAATCATTCGATGATAATTGATACTTTTGCTCAAATACTTGTAAATCATTTTCTAATTCGTTGATTTGCTGCTGCATATTATTTATTTTTTGGGTAGTATTTTTTTTAATGATACAGCGAGGAAGTGGCTATGATGTATTCCATCCCTCTAGAAACTACTATATAGGGTAAATAGCGATCGCTTGTTTAGGACTTACGCAAAAAACCTCTTAAACTCTTATTTCTCTGCGTTCTCTGCGTCCTCTGTGGTTAGATATTCCATAATTCCAATTATTGAGTGAGATCCAAACACAATACAGATATAGCATTTCTGCTTTTAATACAAACTATACATAGGTATTACAATAATTTTCTAGAAATTGGCGATCTAGTCTTAATAATGAATTTAAGGCAAAGGTGGGGGCGTTAGGTGCTAACCTAAGAGATGAAATCGCTTGATCTCAGGTCATTAACGACCACTTCTGAAAAATAGCTTCAATCATTTAGGCGCAGCATGGTCACCACCGCAGAAAAAACAAACATTGGTTACATTACCCAAGTCATTGGTCCAGTTGTAGACGTTAAATTTCCCGGCGGGAAACTACCCCAAATCTACAACGCCTTGACCATCACAGGCACCAACGAAGCTGGACAACAACTCAGCTTAACCGTTGAAGTACAACAACTACTAGGCGACAACCAAGTTCGGGCTGTGGCTATGAGTACCACCGACGGTTTAGTACGTGGTTTAGAAGCCGTTGATACTGGCGCTCCTATTACCGTACCCGTGGGTAAAGCTACACTAGGTCGGATTTTCAACGTTTTAGGTGAACCTGTAGACAATCAGGGTCCTGTAAATGCTGAAGCAACTTTACCAATTCACCGTCCTGCTCCCAAATTCACAGAACTGGAAACCAGTCCTTCTGTATTTGAAACAGGGATTAAAGTTGTTGACTTGCTGACTCCCTACCGACGTGGTGGTAAAATTGGTCTGTTCGGCGGTGCGGGTGTTGGTAAAACCGTGATCATGATGGAATTGATCAACAACATCGCTACTCAGCACGGCGGCGTGTCCGTATTTGCTGGTGTGGGTGAGCGTACTCGCGAAGGAAATGACCTCTACAACGAAATGATGGAATCTGGGGTTATCAATAAAGATAATCTCAATGAATCGAAAATTGCTCTAGTTTATGGTCAAATGAACGAGCCACCCGGAGCAAGAATGCGGGTCGGTTTGTCTGGTTTGACCATGGCTGAGTATTTCCGTGACGTGAACAAACAGGACGTGTTGCTGTTTGTTGACAACATCTTCCGCTTCGTACAAGCAGGTTCTGAAGTATCCGCGCTCTTGGGACGGATGCCTTCTGCGGTGGGATATCAGCCTACCTTGGGTACAGACGTGGGTGCGTTGCAAGAACGGATTACCTCCACTACCGAAGGTTCTATTACCTCCATTCAAGCTGTGTACGTTCCTGCGGATGACTTAACCGACCCCGCACCTGCAACTACCTTTGCTCACTTAGATGGTACAACAGTATTATCTCGTAGTTTAGCATCTAAAGGTATTTATCCGGCGGTTGACCCACTGGGTTCTACTTCCACCATGCTACAGCCCAACATTGTTGGTGAAGACCACTACAATACTGCCCGTGCTGTACAATCAACTCTGCAACGTTACAAAGAATTGCAAGACATTATCGCCATTCTTGGTTTAGATGAATTGTCTGAAGAAGACCGTCTAATTGTGGCACGGGCGCGGAAAGTTGAGCGTTTCTTGTCTCAGCCTTTCTTCGTTGCTGAAGTATTTACTGGTTCTCCTGGTAAGTATGTGAAATTGGAAGACACCATTAAAGGGTTCAAGCAAATTCTGTCTGGTGAATTGGATGCTTTACCAGAACAAGCGTTCTACTTGGTAGGTGATATCAACGAAGCGATCGCTAAAGCTGAAAAGATCAAAGGGTAATAGGTCATAGGTAATAGGTAATAGGTAAAAAATTCTTGCCAATTACCAATTACCAATCACCAATCATCATAATGCCTAACGGCAGGCTAAAGCCAACACCAATTAAGAATATGACCCTAACCGTTCGTGTAGTTTCCCCAGATAAAACTGTGTGGGATGCCCCAGCCGAAGAAGTAATTTTACCTAGCACTACCGGCCAATTGGGTATCCTGAGTGGCCACGCACCGCTGTTGACAGCCTTAGATGCAGGTGTAATGCGTGTTCGTGCCAGCAAAAATCAAGATTGGCAAGCGATCGCTCTTTCGGGCGGTTTTGCCGAAGTTGAAGAAGACGAAGTAACAATTTTGGTCAACGGTGCAGAAAGAGGCGACAAAATCAACCTCGAAGAAGCTCGTACCGCTTACAACCAAGCTCAAACTCGCTTAAATCAAGTTAGTGCAGGCGATCGTCAAGCACAAATCCAAGCTAACCAAGCCTTTAAACGCGCCCGCGCTCGTTTTCAAGCTGCTGGTGGATTGGTATAAATTGCACTCAAATTAACTACAATTTCTAATTTTGAGGGTGGGCTATTTGTCCACCCTATTTTATTTACTTTTCTTTACACAGGTCGGTTTTATTCTGCCCACCATGATGAGATATAAAAAACAGCCGTGGTAATAATTTGTTTGAGAATAGCGATCGCTCTATGCAAAGTATACCTTTCTCAACTGACATAACTTATAAAATAGTATAATAATAATGGCTGTAGTATGTAGTCGAGGTTTAAAAGATAGATGATAACACCTCAATCAAATACCTTAACCAACTCCAATCTTTACGAACAAGATTTTTATTTATGGATAGAAACCACAGCTAAACAATTAAAAACAGGACAATTAGCCCAAGTTGATTTAGTAAATCTGATTGAAGAAATCGAAAGCATGGGCAGAAGTGAAAAAAGAACCATAGAAAGTAACTTAGTAGTGCTATTAATGCACCTATTAAAATATAAATATCAGCCAGAAAAACGTACTAACAGTTGGCTTTCAACAATATTTGAACATCGTCGTAGACTCAGAAAACATTTAAAAGATAGTCCTAGTTTAAAAAATTACCTTTTAGAAGTATTTACAGAATGTTATCAAGATGCACGTCAGCAAGCAGCTTTAGAAACCAGCTTATTAATTGATATTTTTCCTGTAGATTCTCCTTTTACTGTGGATGAATCCTTAAATCAAGACTTTTTACCAGATTAATGCCGTATTTACTATAATAAACTGCTTAATATCTCCCTTAAAACTCATTAAGCAACTCCATAATTGGTATATGGACGTTTGTATGGGGGATGCAATCCTAAAACAATATCTGTAGCTGGAACTCCTTTTTCAACTAGCTCTTGACCGATATCTGCTTCTGTCATGTTGTGCTGAATCCAGATTTTGCCATCTTTAATATCTAAATGAATGTAACAGGCATAAATGCGATTTAACTCCTGCCAACCGATATCTAGAAGTTGATAGTGATCGTGTTCCGTGTCAAAAATGAGTTGACATTCAATATTTGGCTCATTTGGGCTGGCATGAGCAATTAGTAATTCACGGACAATTTGGCGATATTTTGTTAGTTTGTCCATTCTATTATCTCCTCTGTATCTGGTTTGTAGGCTATAATTTAAAAATTAGTGTAAAATGGATGTAACCAGAATTTATTAAATAGCTTATGCCTCTCACCAAACTTCTGCCACTTGTGAAAGAATTATCTTACTCTGACAAGCTCTTGCTCCTACATTATTTGACAGATGAATTGTTGAAGGAATCTGGTTTAGTCCCGTTGAATACTCAAAACACATTTACCAGTCAAGGTTTACATGATTCTTTTGAAGCGGCTGCTGTTTTAGCAAAGGCATTGGTAGAGAAAAAAGTGGCGTTATCGTTCTGAATTGGTGTTTAAAATCATTCCCAAAGGAGCTTGATCGTAGCTTATACAAATCCTAACCAAGAGATTTTAGAAGCGATATTAACTTAGCTTTCTCAACTACATATACTTTTTGTACCTTGCCCGATGGGACTGAAACTTTAGCATCAGAAAAAGCCACAATTGGAGTTACAAAACTCAAATTCTTTTGCTTCTTCACCTGCAAAGCTTGTTTCATAGATTGAGCAAGAAAGTCCTTCTCAAATGGATCACTTGTTTTTCCCATACGTCGATACAACTGTTTCCCATCTGTTGTAACTTCACCTCGATGCGACTTGACATCAATCACATAAGCTTTGTTTTGAGGAGATATACAAATAATATCAGCATCTCCTAATTTATTACCTAAACGCATACCGTACTCAATTTGCCACCCTTCTTGCTGTAGTTCTGACATTACTTGAGCAGTATCTTCTTCACCTTTGGCACCTTGATCAGCGCGATTAGCTAGTTTCCATAAAGAAATACCCTTGACTATCAAACCCAAAGCAATAATAACTAAAAATACATAGAGAATGGGCGGTAAATTTAATGAGAATTGCTGCTGAGAGCGATTTACAGAGGAGATGGGTTTCAAAAAATTCTCGAAAGCCTTAACCAAAAAAAATGGGCAGAAAATGATTAATCCTGCTGATACAAAAGAACCAATAGCCTTTAATCGTCTTTTATCTGCCAGTTCACGAATATTTTGTCCAGCTTGACGACTTGATTTTGGCATAAATATTGAAAATAAATAAAAAACTCAATGATTACATTTTACTGGGTATAATGCTTAATTTGCCTAGAACTTTTACATAATCACAACCAGCTATGACTCAGAACTACAGTATTACCTTACTTCCCGGCGATGGCATTGGACCCGAAATTATGGCAGTGGCAGTGGATGTACTGAACGTTGTCGGGAAACGCTTTGATATTCAATTCCAATTCCAAACAGCTTTGATTGGAGGTGCAGCCATTGACGAAACAGGTGAACCCCTACCTGCTGCTACCTTAGATATGTGCCGCAATAGTGATGCTGTATTACTTGCGGCCATTGGTGGTTACAAATGGGATTCCCTACCCTCCAATCTTCGCCCAGAAGCGGGTTTATTGGGATTACGTGCCGGTTTGGGATTATTTGCTAATTTGCGCCCTGCTAAAATTTTACCCCAATTAATTGATGCTTCCACCTTAAAACGGGAAGTTGTGGAAGGTGTGGATATTATGGTCGTGCGCGAACTGACTGGGGGAATTTACTTTGGTCAACCCAAGGGCATTTTTACCACAGAAACAGGGGAAAAGCGCGGTGTAAATACAATGGTTTACAGTGAATTAGAAATTGAACGGATTGGTAGAGTGGCTTTTGAAACCGCTAGAAAACGGGGTGGTAAACTCTGTTCTGTGGATAAGGCTAATGTGTTAGATGTATCTCGACTGTGGCGGGAAACCATGATTAACCTATCCTCAGAATATCCAGATGTGGAACTTTCTCATTTATATGTGGATAACGCCGCCATGCAGCTAGTGCGATCGCCCAAACAATTTGATACGATTGTCACTGGTAACTTATTTGGTGATATTCTTTCCGATGCTGCTGCCATGCTGACTGGTAGTATTGGGATGTTACCTTCCGCTAGTTTGGGGGCTTCAGGTCCTGGTGTGTTTGAACCCGTTCATGGTTCAGCGCCAGATATTGCTGGTCAAGATAAAGCTAACCCCTTGGCACAAGTTTTGAGTGCGGCTATGATGTTGCGTTATGCTTTAAACCAACCAGAGGCGGCAGATATGATCGAATCAGGAGTGTTACAGGTTTTACAACAGGGCGATCGCACAGGCGATATTATGTCTGAGGGAATGAATCTTTTGGGTTGTCACGCTATGGGCAAATCACTGATCCAAATTCTCCAATCAAAATAACATCTTCACAATAAATCGAAAGTTTTTGGCATTTTTTAGCAAAACTTTCAGATAAACTAGAACAAAATCTATACACTACCTAAAATCCCATAGTGCAAGCTTTAGGACAAGGACAGGCGAATTATTCCGCCCCACCATACCAGCAGCCTTTGGTTGATCCTACCGTCATCAGAGCGGCTGGTAAAATTTATTCCATCTACTGTGAAGTACACCCCGAAATCATCGGGCAACCTTCAGGAGTAGCAATTAGTCGGGTAACTCATCGGGGCAAGGTGATTTTTACTCAGCACCCGGTGCTGTTACCGCAAGAGTGTTTTGTACCATTGAATCAAATTGAATCCCATATTTATTAGTCTTGGCATTTCACTAAGGGACTTCCAAATCAAAAAACTCTCAACCACCCAACCTAAAAAATCCCTCAAACCCTTATTCCTCTGTGTCCTCTGCGCCTCTGCGGTTAGTTAATCCAGATAATTTATTTTTTGGAAGTCCCTAAACTAACAAGCAGTTGCCAGACAAGTAAAAACATACAGTGATGATCAATACTCAGGCAGGAATTTCCACCCCTGTTGCCTATTCCCTGCAAACAATATGGACATTTTGATTTTCGCCCCAGCGAGTCTGATTGTCTTCGTTTTGGGTGCTGCTATTGGTAGCTTTATCAACGTTGTCGTTTATCGGCTACCTGCTGGATTATCTCTACTTTGGCCGCCCTCTCGCTGCCCAAAATGCTTAAACAGGCTCAAACCTTATGATAATGTGCCTGTGTTCGGTTGGCTGTGGTTAAGAGGGCGGTGTCGTTATTGTCAAACCAAAATTTCCCGCCGTTACCCTGTGGTAGAGGCTTTGACAGGCATACTATTTCTAATAGTATTTTGGGCGTTTCAATTTTCAATTTTTACAGTCGGTTATTGGGTTTTTTGTAGCTGGTTATTAGCTTTATCCCTGATAGATTTAGATACAATGACTTTACCTAACCCCCTAACTAAATCAGGGCTGGTGATGGGAATAATTTTTCAAATGGCTGTTGGTTGGTTATCTGGAAATGGTTCGGTCGGTTTTGCTCATTATTTAATGTCAGGGATATTCGGCGCAGTTGTGGGTTTGTGGTTGTTTGATATTATTGCCCTAATTGGTTCTCTAGCCTTTGGTAAAGCTGTCATGGGTGGAGGCGATGCTAAACTAGCCGCAATGATGGGATCCTGGTTAGGTTGGCAATATTTACTTTTAGCTGCTTTTATAGCTTGTCTTCTGGGGGTCGTGGCAGGTGGAGGGGCAATGATCCTATCACAACAGACAATTAGTAAAAAAATGCCTTTTGGTCCCTTCTTGGCCTTGGGAGCCATGAGTGCAGTATTTTATGGGGAAGGGATTATTTCTAGCTACTTGCGGTTATTTTTTCATGTATCTTGAAATATAGAAGAGTGAAAATTCCCAAATTTAAAATCAATTTTTAATGGTTTTGTGTATCATTTTTTGTTTATTAACCCAATACCCCATTATTATCAATCTTCATCCCCCCTGACTGTAACGGCTATTACTCCATTTGTCGTAGAAATTTTGGTAATATTAACCTGTGACTTGTATTACCCCCCCAAACAACAAAATGCAGTTGGCAAATACAAGCAATAGACTAGATGTTAACTGCTTATAAACCGATTAAATAACCTGACACAGGAGTAATGAAGAAGGAGTCAGGAGTCAGTAGCCAGGAGTCAGAATAAATTAGTAGGGGATTTATACTCGCCACTTTCTTATTGACCACCAAATCTATGATTTGGTGGGATCTTAAACCCAATTATACATCCGCCAGTCGTACATAATTCATTCTGATTTCTGACTCCTGACTCCTGTATTCTTTTTGATAAACTGTGATTGGCATAAGCATTTCCATTTAGTTAGCAACCAAAACACACAAAATAAGTTCAAAATTGCTGGGAAGCTTAATTCAATCACTCTTCATGCTTTATGTTTTTTTTGCTCAATCCAAAATTCAGGATTGAACTATTTTCGACCTCATACCTACTAGCATAAGATAAAAATGGCGAACAACGAAGAATCACGCGGTTTAAAGTCTCTGTTTGATTGGTTTGCAAATCGTCGTAAAACAGGATCTATTAGTCAAGAACGCCAAGAAAGGGAAATTGCTGATGGGTTATGGCATAAATGCCCCAAGTGCGGTGTCTTGGCCTATGCTAAGGATCTGAAAGCGAATCAAATGGTCTGTGTGGAATGCGGTCATCATAATCGAGTTGATAGCGATGAGCGGATTCGACAATTGATAGATGCTAATACGTGGAAACCGATGGATGAGCATTTGCTACCTACGGATCCTTTGCAATTCCGCGATCGCAAACCTTATAGCGATCGCCTACGGGAAACTCAAGAGAAAATTGGTTTAATAGACGCTGTAAAGACAGGTTTAGGTCAAATCAACGCTTTACCTATCGCTTTGGCGGTGATGGATTTCCGGTTTATGGGTGGGAGTATGGGTTCTGTGGTGGGAGAAAAAATCACCCGCTTGATTGAACAAGCCACTCAACGCCGTTATCCTGTGGTGATCATCTGCACTTCTGGCGGTGCGAGAATGCAGGAAGGGATGCTTTCTTTGATGCAAATGGCGAAAATTTCCGCCGCCCTCCAACGTCACCGTGATGCTAAATTATTATATATTCCCGTTTTAACTAATCCTACTACTGGTGGTGTTACTGCTAGTTTTGCCATGTTGGGGGATTTGATTATAGCTGAACCCAAAGCCACTATTGGTTTTGCTGGTCGAAGGGTAATTGAGCAAACTTTACGGGAAAAATTACCAGAAGATTTCCAAACTGCGGAAGATTTACTCAAGCATGGTTTTGTTGATGATATTGTTCCCCGTACTCAGTTAAAAGGCACTTTAGCTCAGTTAATCTCTTTGCATCAGCCTTTACCAACTCCACCGAATATGGTTTTATGGGAATCAATGTCTTTAAGTTCTACCGTTGTTGAGTAAAGATGGAGTGAAAGAAAATTAAATATCCGTTACCTGAAACCTTTGTAGAGACGTTCCATGGAATATCTCTACATTTTCTGGTTCTGGAATTAAAAGTTGTGGGGATCAGGCAGGGGGAAAATACGCTGTTAATAATATACTTCAATTAATCATCATCAGGGTAAACTGCCCTAATTCCCTGTTAAAATTAACATCTGAGGATTGTGAATCAGGAGAAACCAGGCGTGCCTACACTCGGCGTAAATATTGACCACATTGCAACTATTCGCCAAGCACGGCGGACAATAGAACCGGACCCCATAGCGGCTGCTATATTAGCAGAATTAGCGGGGGCAGATGGAATTACTGCTCATTTGCGGGAAGATAGAAGACATATTCAAGATCGAGATGTGCGACTGCTGCGGCAAACGGTGAGAACTCATCTAAATCTAGAAATGGCTGCCACTGATGAAATGTTAGGCATTGCTCTTGATATTAAACCGGATTATGTAACTTTAGTTCCCGAAAAGCGAGAAGAAGTAACTACAGAAGGCGGTTTAGATATTGCTGGACAAATTGCTAGAATAGGTGAGATAGTTGATAAATTGCAAAGTTCCAGTATTCCTGTAAGTTTGTTTATTGATGCTGATGAAGCACAAATAGAAGCATCTGTCAAGGTAAAAGCTAAATTTATTGAACTGCACACAGGCCAATATGCTGAGGCTAAAGACGAAACTAGCTGTAAGCGTGAATTAGCCTTGTTAGCCGCAGGATGTGAACAAGCTATTAAAGCCGGATTGCGCGTTAATGCAGGACATGGACTCACCTACTGGAACGTCTACCCAGTGGCAATGCTTCCGGGAATGGAAGAACTAAATATTGGTCATACTATCATCAGTCGGGCAGCTTTAGTGGGGATAGAAAGAGCAGTCCGGGAGATGAAACAGGCTATGAGAGGGGAATAGCTGCGAAATCTGGAAAACCTAGAGTTAAATCTATAAACAGAGATTTCTATGACCTCCACACAGTCTAATAACTTACCCCTTTGGGTACAAGATCGAGATCAGGTGATTGCGGCCAGCGTTGATGCCCAATGGCGCTATGGTACACCCCCCGATTATACTCGATCTAAACAGAATCTTGCTCAAGAAAGTGTCTGTAATCACTTAGAAGGTACACTGGCAGCGATCGCTCAAAATTTGGTAAGAACCTTTGAAATGGAGGTATCTTTCAAAACCAATCCCCAACAGTGGTTATCAGTTATTCCTGAGCAATTTCGCATTAGTACCAACGGAGGAAAGGAATACACAGCCGCAGATGTATCTGCCCAAGGCACATACAACATATTCATGGCCAATTCCCAACATTACAAAGCAACGGAAGAAAGTTTTGAATCATCTGCTAAACTTTTCCATACCACCTTTCCCCAAGGTTTCCCCTGGGAAGTTTTAGAGGTTTATTCAGGACCACCCAATGTTACATTCAAGTGGAGACACTGGGGACATTTTCAAGGTGCATACAAAGACTTTGCACCAACAGGAGAAACTGTGGAAATTATTGGTATAAGTATAGCCCGTGTCACCAATGATTTAAAGATTGTTTCCTTGGAACACTATTTTGATAACACCCTGTTCTTGAATAAGCTGACAGCAGGTGGTAAACAAGTAAGTAGTGAAAACAAGGCTAGTGGTTGTCCTTTTAGTTCTTGGTTGAGAAAATTCAAGAACAATTAAACTCATCAGGGTACAGTGTAGATCCTGTACCCTATAAATTATTCAATAGTAGTAATCACTGGATGAAGATGCAAACATACTATTACGTTTTGGCTAGTCAACACTTTCTTTTAGAAGAAGAACCAATTGGGGAAGTTCTCAAGGAACGCACCCGTCACTATCACGAACAAGAAAAAGAGATTGATTTTTGGTTGGTGAAGCAACCAGCTTTTTTAGAAGCACCGCAAATGGCAGAATTTAAAGCTAAAACTCCTAAACCTGCGGTAGCTATTATTTCTACCAATCCTCAATTTATTACTTGGTTAAAACTGCGTTTAGAGTATGTGATTACTGGGGAATTTCAAGCTCCTTCGGCCAATATTCCTAATGCACTAGCATCCTTGGCTACTGTATCTTAATCCATACATTATTTGTCTAGTGTTGTGAGGTTAACGAGAGTTCTAGATTTCATCTAATAAAACTCTCACTCACAATATTACAGTTATCCAAACTATTTTGGGATGCACACCGATACGATCTTTTACCCAATGATGTTTTTATTGAGTGACATCAAATCTACTACAGATTTTAGCGATCGCACCCACAATTTTACCAGTTTGTACAGGTTTTTTATTCCTAAAATTTATTTAAAGTTATTAAATCAGCGATTCATGATTTAATAATTCTCGCTAAAAATTACTTAAACAAATCGAAAAAGAATGAAAATCAAAGAACAAATTACACAAGAATTGGAAAAATTACCTGAACCACTGTTCTCTTTAAATTGTGAGATTACAGATCATACAAATCCTTAAACCATTTAACAAATACTTGTGCTTTGGGATGTTGTGGATCTAGAATCTTCTCCTGAATAGCATTCTGTAATTGTCTACCTGGAGGATCTTGCCAAGCTAACCAAGAATGAATACGAGCTTTATCAATATATGAATCTTTAAATTTTGCTCCTCTATTTTTGGCTTCTGTGACTACTTCCTGAGTATATTGCCAAAGAGGTTCGCTTTCATCATGTAAGCTAAAAATGTTTCTAACATCCCTCTATTTTTATTATCTGGCATCATCCAAACACCGAATTTTTGATTATCTTCATTATTAATTATATTTATAATTATTCCTAATTCTGGCATTTCTTCAGGAAAATCATCTATACTTTTTTGTATTGATTCTACCTTTAAACAAGTATTTCTGATACTTTGCCAACGATCTTTAGGATTTTCATCTGCATCTATTATTAAACCTAAATGTGTCAGTTTTCTTTCCTTAAACTCTGTAGATATTAGTTCAGGAGTAATATTTTCATAACCATCACACTCTCGAATTAATACAATTGGTTCGTGTTTACTAACTTCCCAGGTTATTCCATTTTTCTCAATTAATTCTGGAAAAACCCTTAATTCACTTTTTCCTTCTACAAGAAGTTTTTTAGCTACTAATAGTTTTTTAGATTTATTAATTTTTACCATTCTTAACGTACCTCAATTCCTCTTTCGGCAGCAATAACGATTTCAGCTTCATTAAACCTAACACTTGTTTTTTTATCCTTCTCAATTCTGTGAATCCTAATACCATCATCTGTTACATTCTCTGTTTCTGCAATGTCAGCTAAACTCTGCCAACAATCATTACTATGTGTAGTTGCAAAAACTTGTACATTTAATCTTTTAGCTGTATCCCAAATCATTTTCCACATACCAGACATTGTAGTAAAATGGAGGCCAGTATCTATTTCGTCTACAAATAAATAACCATTTTTAGCTGATACTATAGCTAAGGCAAGTCCTAATATTCGCCAAATACCATCTCCCATACTCCCAATAGGTACACGCTGGTTCTTATCACTAAGACGCACAAAAAAACCAGTATGTGAATCAGCAGCAGAACGTAATCTCGTCATCTGACTAGCTTTTTGAACATTTGCTGGAGCAATACGTTCGATTTTTGGATCAATAATTTTCAGAGCTTCTGTTGCTAGTTCTTCTTCAGGAGTTAATACAACTTCCTCAAATAATTCTTTCATATTTGTGGTATTTAAAGAAGAAGAATTAACAAATACTGTCCTAAACAATTGATTTTTTTTGTCTCGGCTAGAACGTTTAATAAATCTTAAAGATAAGCAATTATTATCTAATAAAGGCATATTTACAATTTCTTTAGCTTCATTTTCTCTATTCCAAACTACCCTGAAATTTACGCTTTTGAGATTACTTGATAACTCTTCGATAATTTCTCTTTTTTTTTCTTCATCCAACTCTTCAAACTCTTCTAAATCAGCATCAATATGTAACTTTCGGCTTCCTATATTGACATAAAACTCTTCTTTTACATCGTCGTTAATTCCTGAAATAGAGAATTGACTATTTATATCAAATTGATGATCATAAAATAAATGACAGATATCAAGTTCACGTTCTTCTCTTAGATTATCACTCCAAAAATACTCACCTCGGTTAATCATGATTTCACCGAGTGGTTCAAGATTGGTTCGTGAACATAAAAGCTGAATAGCTTCTAGTATTGATGTTTTCCCACTATTATTTTCACCAACCAGTAAGTTAATTCTGCCTAATTGCTGAAGTTCAAAAGATTTGAAACCTCGAAAATTCTCTATTTTTACACTTTTCAACATAATTTTTAAGATGAAGACAACAGAGAAATGATGAGAGTAGGTTTATTATAACACTAATATCCTCGACTTCTTTGAGAAGTTGGAGATATCAGGGGAGAAATTAGTCTATAGCATCAGCATTAATATCTATATAATTTTCTATTGCTTGTTCCAATAGTTTAGTTTCAGCAGTAGAAAAGTTAGGAGATGGTAAAAATAAACTAACTAAAGGCTGAAGAACTGGATACTTTGCAACCCCCATGAAAAAACCGATTGCAAATTGAGGAATATGATTTCTCACAAAATTTGTAAAGTCTATAAAAATACCGTAAATCTGCTCCCACCAAGTGGGATCTCTTCTAGCAATTTCATTTTGAATATTTTCGAGTTCCGTTGTAATTTCATCACGCTTGAGGTTTAAAAAATCAATACCATCACGAGTTAAAATACCATGTCTATTCCATGTCATTGTGAGATGCTCAACATTATCCAGTATTTTTACAATTTTTCCATCATCTAATTCATTAAATAAAGTCTCTTTAGAATATACATGGTTTTTAAATATCCAAAAACCCTTTTGTTCATAAATCATCCATCTTATCCGTTTTATTTCTCTGTCTATCTTTTTAAATGCTCCTCTAAGAATAGTTTTTTGCTCAAATGAATATTTTTGATATTCATTGATTTTTTGTATTATCATCATGATTAGAGTTTTCCGGTAAGTTTTTTAATACTTAGGTTGTATCATACTAATGTAGTGGTTTATATTAATTTAATTAAATTTAACATACAATCTCTGTATCAGTGCTGGTTCTCTAAAAAGAATAAATCACTAATCACGCTATGATAGTAAACAATGAAGGTTAAAGAAGTTCTCAAAATCCTAGAAGACGATGGTTGGTATATAGCTCGCATTAGAGGTAGTCATCGTATCCTCAAACATCAGATTAAATCGGGTATTGTGGTATTAGCGGGTAAACTTAGTAAAGACTTAGCGGAAGGATCTCGAAAGAGTATTTTTTCCCAAGCACAACTGGAGGACAAATAATGAACAATTATGCAGTAGTCTATGAATGGGCAGGTAGTAATTATTCTGCTTATGTTCCAGATTTACCGGGATGTGTTGCTTGTGGTGATACCTTACAAGAAACAGAGGAACTCATTAAAGAAGCTATAGAATTGTATTTAGAAGTGTTAAAAGAAGATCGAAAACCTATTCCCAAACCTTCTACAAAAGTTGGTCAAATTGCAGTGACAATATAAATAGAATTAGTAATTTCAAATCCCCGACTTCTGTTAAAAAATCGGGGATCTAAATCCTATTTCAACGCTGCTAATAAATCATTTTTCGCAGTCTCCAAAGCCTCCGGTAATTTACTTGCATCCCTTCCCCCTGCTTGGGCTAAGTTGGGTCTTCCACCACCACCACCACCGCAAATTTTAGCTATAGTTCCCACAAATTTCCCAGCTTGGACACCTTTTTTATTAACTTCAGGACTGAAGGCTGCAACTATACTCACTTTCCCTGGTTCGGGAACAGAACCCAGCACCACAGCACCGTTACCGATTTTTTGCAGTAATCTTTCCGCCGCAGTTTTTAAAGATTCCGCATCAATTTCTTCCATTTGTGCTACAATTATTTTGTACTCGCCTAAAGTTTCAGCCGTCTGCAATAAACTGTCAGATTTAACGATCGCTAACTGTGATTTTAGGGTTTGAATTTCTTTTTCACTGTTGCGAATTTCGGTTTGCAGAGTTGTGATTCTGTCTGGTACTTCTTCGGGTTTGACTTTAAAGCGATCGCACAAATCTTTCACCACTGTATCACGCACATTCAAATAATCCAACACCGCCAAACCAGAAACCGCTTCTATTCTTCTCACCCCAGAAGCCACTCCCGCTTCAGCAATGATTTTGAACACCCCAATCTCTGCGGTATTATTAACGTGAGTTCCCCCGCACAACTCCATTGAAACACCAGGGAAATCAATCACGCGCACTTCATCACCGTACTTTTCCCCGAACATCGCCACTGCACCTTTCGCTTTTGCTTCGGCAATAGGCAGCACTTCTATTGTAGCAGAATGGGCTTCAGAAATCCAATTATTTACTATTTCTTCAACTTGTTCAACTTCCGCAGTAGTTAAAGCGCGGGGACAGTTAAAATCAAAGCGCAATCTATCAAAAGAAACTAAAGAACCAGCTTGAGAAATTCCTTCATCTACAACCTTCTTTAATGCAGCTTGTAAAAGATGAGTTGCGGTATGATTAGCTTGAGCGCGACGACGACAAGCATGATCAATTTGAGCGGTAATATTGTCACCAATTCTAATTGTACCACGTTCAATTTTACCAAAGTGAACAAAGAAATCAGATTCCTTTTTCACATCTTCAATTCTGACTAAAATACCATCTCCAGAAATATATCCCTTATCTCCAACTTGTCCACCTGATTCTGCGTAAAAGGGAGTTTTATCTAAAACAATTTGCACATCTGTACCTGCTTCTGCGGCTTCTTGGGAAACACCAGAAACTAATAAAACTTCGATTTTTGCTGTTGCGGCTAATTGCTTATAACCAATGAATTGTGTACTATGAATATGTTCTGCAAGTTTGTCTAAAGAACCTTGAACAGTTAAATCAATGGTTTCGTGTGCAGCTTTTGCGCGTTCTACCTGTTTTTGCATTTCCGCATTAAAACCATCAACGTCAACAGTTAGATTATACTCTTCAGCAATTTCTTGGGTTAATTCCAATGGGAAACCAAAGGTATCATACAAAGTAAAAGCACTTTCACCACTAATAGAAGTTTGTTTTTGTTGTTTTACAGTTTGGATAATTTCTTCTAACAGCTTTTCACCTCTATCGAGAGTTTTGAGGAAGTTAGTTTCTTCTCGTTGTAACTCAGCTTTAATAGATGCTTCTCTTTGTCGCAAATTGGGGTAAACTGATTCAGAAAGAGAAATTGCCGTTTCTGCAACTTGGTTAATAAATTCTCCAGAAATACCAATTAATCTACCATGACGAACAACGCGACGAATTAAACGCCGTAAAACGTAACCTCTACCAACATTAGAAGCGCGAATTTCATCTGCGATCATGTGAACAACAGAACGGACATGATCACCAATTACTTTTAGAGAAATTTTTGTTTTTTCATCACTTTGATAATAATCAATTCCCGCAATTTTCGCTGCTGTTTCGATAATCGGGAAAATCAAATCTGTTTCATAATTATTCGGCTTCTTTTGCAGGATTTGCGCCATTCTTTCCAAACCCATTCCCGTGTCAATATTCTTATTTTGCAACGGTGTTAAATTTCCAGCAGCATCCCGATTATATTGCATAAATACCAAGTTATAAAACTCGATAAATCGGGTATCATCTTCTAAATCAATATTATCTTCACCGCGTTCTGGGTGGAAGTCGTAATAAATTTCCGAACAGGGTCCACAGGGTCCGGTGATTCCAGATACCCAAAAGTTATCATCTGCACCCATGCGTTTAATTCTAGCTGGGGTGACACCAATTTGATCACGCCAAATTTCCAAAGCTTCGTCATCTTCCTCAAAGACACTAACCACAAGGTTTTGAGGAGAAAAACCAAAGACTTGGGTAGATAATTCCCATCCCCAAGCGATCGCCTGTGGTTTAAAATAATCACCAAAGCTAAAATTACCCAACATTTCAAAAAATGTATGATGGCGTTGAGTCCGTCCCACATTTTCGATATCATTGGTACGAATACACTTTTGGGATGTTGTAGCGCGTTTAAATTCCGGTGTGCGTTGTCCCAGGAATATCGGTTTAAATGGTAACATACCTGCAATAGTCAGCAGCACAGTCGGATCTTCTGGGACGAGGGACGCACTCGGAAGCGGTTGGTGTCCTCGTTGGGTGTAGAAGTCGAGGAACAATTGACGAATTTCGTTACCGCTAAGATACTGGGAAGTTGAAGACATGAGTTTTTAAGAAATCAATTTTAATTAATTTGGGATAAGCTGCAAAAAGCATCTTTACTATAATATTAATTAGTTTTTATCTCAGACAAAATTTATGCGATAATCTTTATACAATCAGGCTTATTGTTTTCATGTCGGCAAAAGCTACATAGCGTTTTTGTAACGTTCAAATACCAACCGAGCAGTAAAATTATGCAAGTAGAATTGTTGGAGAAACTTTCCACCTCTGATGCTACCATTATTTTAGAACACTTACCTGAAAAAATTAAAACGGCTTTAATTGCCCGTGCAACTGAAATAGAGTATCCTGTTGAGGCAGTGATTGAAATGGCCTTAGCTAGTTTCTTAGATACAGAAGCATTAGGTTTTGCCGATTGCAAACCAGGATGGGGACAATGAATAATAATTTTTACTAAAATTCCTAATGTTTTATGCTGTATTCGTCATAGCGAACTGACAAAAGCCCTCCCGGTATCCAAGAAACAGCGCTTGCGCGATCGCACTCTAATTAATTTTGCTAAGATGATGTTAATGAATCCCATAGTAGCGAAAGTCAAGTCATGAAGCAGATTGAATTAAAACAAACTCTCTATGAGCAAGACTTAAATGCTTGGTTTGATGATACTTTGATTAAACTCAAAGCAGGACAATTTGATGCTATTGATATGGTATCTTTAATTGAGGAGATAGAAGGCTTGGCAGGGAGAGATAAACGAGAAGTAAAAAGCCGTTTAATAGTTTTGTTTGCTCACTTACTAAAACGAATTTATCTTAATTCTGCTGAAAATAATCGGGGTTGGGAGTTAACCATTCGTGAACAAAGAAGAGAATTAGAATTGCTTTTACAACAGTCACCAAGTTTAAAAAATCATCTCAATGAAAGTTTCTCTTCAGCATGGAAAACGGCTTTATCAGAAGTAAGAGAAGAATACCCTCAAATTCAATTTCCTGAACAATGGGAATTTACAAACAATATTGAAGCCTTGCTGAACCAAAGTTTTTGGAATTTGAAAAATTATGATTAATTTTGATTGATCACAGATTATTTCTAATTTGGATAGTGCGTAAGTCCTAAACTATGATTTCAGTTATTATAGTGGGTAAGGGTTTAGCAATGCTAAACCCCTACAAATCTGGGTTTTTCATAATTTTATAAAAGTCCATATTCCACCCATTTTTAGTATAGAAGATTCTGAGGAGAAAAACCAAAGACTTAGGTGAATAATTACTATCCCCAAGCGATCACTTGCGCTTTAAAATAATCACCAAAGCTAAAATTACCCAACATTTCAAAAAATGTATGATGGCGTTGAGTCCGTCCCACATTTTCGATATCATTGGTACGGATACACTTTTAGGATGTGGTACCGCATTTAAATTCTGGTGTGTGTTGTCCTTCCCATTGTCAGTTTATATCAAAATAACATTAATTCATATACCTTGATCATATTTCCGTTAAAAAATGCCCAAAAAAATCAGAGAATTAAAAAGTTTACTCAAAAAAGCCGGGTTTATTTACCGTTCAGCAAAAGGAAGTCATACGCGCTGGTATCATCCTTTATTACCAGAAGATCCTATTACCATCTCTGGCAAAGATGGAGATGATGCTAGACTATATATAGAAAAAGAAGTTAACGAAAAATTAGCTAAATTGAAATCAATTCAAGAGAAGGAGTCAGACGAATGAATTTACCTTATACTATCATTATTCAATGGAGTAGTGAAGATAAATGTTATTTAGTTCATTTACCTGAATTTCCTACTCAAAAATATCATACTCATGGTGATACTTATGAAGAAGCAATTAAAAATGCTCAGGAAGTCATAGAAATGTTAATTACTGAATATCAAGAAGACGGAAAACCTTTACCTTTAGCTAAATCTTTAGAACAATTGATTAATGTGGCTTAATTGATTTATAATTAGGTTATTAATAATGTACTATAATTATCTCAAATTAATTAACCGAAGCAAACTCGTCAAAGTTGGTGGTATCTTCTGTAAAAGTTGAGTTATCAAAGTCGAATTTTCAACAAACTCGTGAACATCTTCTGTAGAGATATATCTTTCAAGATCAAATTTTAGAGCATTAGTAGAAATAGCTAAATTTATTCGCAGTTTGCCTCCATTCTCTTCATATTCTCCATCATAAAGTGATTTAATCTCCTCAGCAAGAAAATTTGACTGATTAGATTTTAGATCCATGTAAAAAATGATTATCCATGATTCTAATATTATCTGTGTTGATATAAACGGTTTAATTTCCCTTCTATTACGATCAGTCATATATTCAATTTCTCTAAATATTCCCTTTAAAGCAGCATAAGTTTCATTAGGGATAACTGGCTGAGATTCTGTTTTTTCAAGGCTATAGATACGAACTGCAATTGATAAGCCATTGCCATAAACAATTGTTCCCATTGCAGCAAGACATGACGTAATTAATCGAAAGATATTATTTTGTACTTTATAATAATTTGAGCTTGTATCAAGATTTAAGATTGTGGTAGTATAGATTTTTTTGAGGAAATTACTAGCATCTGACCAAATACGTTGATCAGAGTATTTATTGTATTGCTGTTGTCCTGCTCTTTGAAAAAACTTCTCCAGCCCTTCCTTCCATTCCTCTTGTATATCCAAATCATCTACTTTATCTAATACTGATTGAGTCAAAGATTTAAACTCTTTAATTTGCTTTCTTGTCCGAGGAGCTTTTGCATAATTTTCTCCCCAAGTGGAGATAAAGTCTAGAGTTTGTTCAGAAATGAGAGGATTTTTTTCAGCAAGACTTACCTTTAAAAATGAGTCTATTGCAGGACTTAGTAGCGCGAAAATAGGTGATTCCCAATCTTCAACACAAGAGATAAGTCCAAGAATACTGATTCTTGATGGACTATCAGCAGTTATGTTATGTCGAGATAATATTGATGCGATAAATAACCAGATTACATCACTGTTGACTTCTGAATCTTTTTTAAGCAGTTCTCGTCCCAATACTCCCAAACCCATTTCTAAGGCTTGCTGTGATCCTAATGCAAGCAACGCAGCAAAATCTAGAACAGTTCCATCTACTTTTTTTAGATTAACATAAGTTCTGGCAACTTCTTCTCTAGCTCCGTCAATATCATCGGAGTCTAAATATTGTTGTACTTTAGTGAGAGTAGTTGTCATTTTGCTTATTTTTTAGGAATAAAGGTTATACCACTCCGAATTTCAATGTCAACACGAGCATTGTTAACTGTACGCTTAGGATCTTGAAAAGAGTGAGGTTGGGATTCTGGACTAACACCACCTTGTTCACTAGCATTCTTAACGAAACGTTTAGCTTTAGAAAAAGCCTGTTTTCGTTCTGCTTTTTCAGAGTTGCTGCATTCTTCCTCAATCTTAGCAAGAAATGATAATCCCTCTTCATCGGTAACAGGTTTATCTTCAGCCCAAGAACGGGTATAGCCACCTTTCTTTGTGATATCATCTCCTTGAGCTTGTACTGCACCTCGATATGGTGCTTGCAAACTGGACATATTAAACCCTGACACCTGGCTATTTGATTGTCCCAAATCTTACCATAAATATACAGGGCAATTTTGCTAAAGTATAAAAAATTCAGAATCCCCTTGACCTGCTATGACTAAACCTTGGCTTGCAAGGATTTTAGTAATTCAGTATTAACACCAGATTCACGAGTGAGGGCAATTTTACCAGTGCGGGCAATTTCTCGTAAACCAAACTTTTGCAACACTTGGACGATCGCTACCATTTTACCCGGATCTCCCACAACTTCCAAAGTTAGAGAATCTTCTGATACATCTACAACTCGCGCCCGGAAAATCTGAGATAATTCGATCACCTCAGAGCGATTGCTGGTAGTAGCATTGACCTTTAATAGTAATAACTCTCGTTCTACACAGGGAGTTTCTGTCACATCCTGTACTTTGAGAACATTTACTAACTTATATAATTGTTTAGTCAGTTGCTCAATTACGCGATCGTCACCCGGTACAACCATCGTAATCCGAGAAACTCCTTCCTGTTCAGCCGGTCCAACAGCCAGGCTTTCAATGTTAAAACCGCGACGGGCAAATAAACTAGAAATACGGGATAGAACCCCCGCTTCATCTTCTACAAGCACTGAGAGAGTATGTTTCATCTTGAACAACAGAAACTAGAGGAGGAGACAATAGACCTGACACACTGAAATTTTGGTATGGATTCCCATTGTAAACTCAATAGGCACACAGATTACACTTCTTTCGTAAAAATTCACCATTTATATAAATAGGACTTACGGACAAAGCATACGTGTCAACTTAGGCTCTAATCGTTGTCCCACAGCCGTTTTACCCCACCCCTTAATCCCCTCCCCTCAAGAGGCTACGGTGTACACACAAGTGATCTGATTACCCAAAACAAGCCCTGGCGATTAGAAATCACGGCTACACAAACAAAGTCCACCTGCGTGGACTGAAGAAAAACTACTTATTTTTAACCCACGGAGGTGGGTTTTGCCTGTGTAGTTGCGGTTTCTAACCGCCGATTTAATCTTGATAAGACTTGTGTGTACACGGTAGCCTCAAGAGGGGAGGGGAGATTTTGATTTATCAAAAGCGGGGGTGGGGTTTTCCCGGGATTGGTTGGGAATTAAATAAGTTTTATTTAAGGTTATTACAATGGTTTCATGTTAAGTTGACACCAATGCTCACAAAGCTACCCCAGGATACCAAAGTTCTATTTAACGGTAGATGCAATGTTATAGTCAATCTAATAGATTTTAAGTACAAAAACCTTGATAACAGGACAGTTTTTATGGGTTGGTTACAAAGAATGTTTGGCTTAGAAAAATCAGAAAATGCCCAAGTAAATCCTACTCCCCAACAATTACCCCAAAGTCATCCCACTAGCACAACCGCAACGACTACACAAACAATTCCTCCAGAACGGCTAGGTTTAAATGGAGAATATGACGAAAGTGGATTAGCAAAACGGGTAGCACTAGCATTTGATGAAAATCCTCAACTTGATGATATTGAGACCCTTTGGGTGGCTCAAACCAACAGCACTGTAGTGTTAAAAGGCAAAGTTCCTAGCCAGGAGATAATTAATAAAATGGTTTCGGCAGCGCGTTCGGTTAAAGGTGCGGTAGATGTGGATACGTCACAAGTCACGATTGGTTAAGCAGTGAGAAGCTAAAGACTGATTTCATTCCATGCGTGTAAAGGGGCGATCGCTCTTGTCACTAATTCAATCATTTCTGGAGGAGCTTCGGAAACCAAAACGCTAGGATAAACTGCTGTACCCCATTCGGGATGCACTAACACATGACATTGATTTTGAATCACTGGATATTTAAGTAACGCCGTAGCTACTGCTGTATCATCGTGGGGTACTAGACCAGGATGAGAAAGTAAGGGATAACCTGTGCGGGGATCAATTAAGTCTGTGAGATAACCGCGATCGCGCAAATTAAATGCCATATCACATCCAAATCTCATAAACTTTTCCCGCAATCTTTCTTTTTCAACCTCACTTTCTGCGGTAATTTCCATTAAAGGAAATCGTGATTGCTGCAACACCACAACCACCCACAAAAACTCTTGTTGTTGCCAATCTGGTAATATCTTTTCGCAGTTGGCACAGATATACTGACTGGGTGTATGAATAGAAATTTGTACCTTTTGTCCCATTTTGCCAACTAAATTAATAGGACAACCTTGTTCAGACGCAGTATAAAGGCTTGAATAATTCACCACATTTATTCGGTTTTACCAAGGTTTTAAATTTATTCGTTGCCTACGATAATAACCCTCACGAATGCCAAAATACCATCGTAATTTGATGATTCTTGACTTTTATTTCAAATTACTTGAAAAACTTGTAATATTTAGTCGTGGTGATACAGAAAATTTCTATAGGACTCCTAAATAA
>NZ_JAYGHC010000054.1:0-34251 GCF_034932285.1 Cronbergia sp. UHCC 0137 | reverse complement strand
TACAAATCTGGGTTTTTCGTAATTTTGTAAAAGCCCATGTTCCAACAGTTTTTAGTATAATCTGAGTCAGATGTCACATTTCTCTTGATCAGGACTTACGCAAAATATCTCTCAAAACCTCATTTCTCTGTGAACTCTGTGCCTCTGTGGTTAGTTTTTTAGTGACTTGTGCGTAAGTTCTATGGATTTTTGAAAAATCATCGGGTCTGACGCACCCTACTAAAAACACTAACCAGTGTACACTTCTGCTGGTAAACGGCTAAAAGATAAACGTTCGTTCTGCACATCTACAAAGATGGTGTCACCGTCGTTAAATTCACCCCGTAAAATGGCTTTGGCAATTTGGGTTTCTAACTCTCGCTGAATTGCCCGTTTCAGTGGCCTAGCTCCAAACACAGGATCATACCCTACTTCTGCTAAAAAGTCAAGAGCAGCATCAGAAAGTTTCAGGAACATTTTGCGTTGGCCAGGTCCACCGGAAGTACCGCTTAATCTTTGTCGTAATCTATCGACTTGTAACTGGACAATTTGACGCAGTTCTGGTTTTTGCAAGCTGTGGAAGATGATAAATTCATCTATGCGATTGAGAAATTCTGGACGGAAACTACTCCGCATGGACTCCATGACCCGATGACGCATTTCATCATAACGAGAATCATCTCCAGCTACATCAAGTATATACTGTGAACCGATGTTACTGGTCATAATAATGATGGCGTTTTTGAAGTCCACTGTGCGACCTTGGGCATCTGTGACGCGACCATCATCAAGTATTTGCAGTAAGATGTTGAATACATCGGGGTGGGCTTTCTCGATTTCGTCGAAGAGAATCACTGCATAGGGACGACGGCGAATTACTTCGGTTAATTGTCCCCCTTCTTCATAACCGACATATCCGGGAGGCGCGCCGATGAGTCGGGAAACGGCGTGTTTCTCCATGTATTCCGACATATCAATTCGCACTAAAGAGTTTTCTGTGTCGAACATATAGGCGGCTAAGGCTTTGGCCAATTCGGTTTTACCTACGCCGGTGGGACCGAGGAAAATAAAACTAGCGATGGGACGGTTTGGGTCAGAGAGTCCAGCGCGAGAACGTTGTATAGCATCGGCTACGGCTGTAACGGCTTCACTTTGGCCAACGACTCGATGATGGAGTTCATCTTCTAAATTCAGTAATTTTTCTTTTTCTGATTCCACTAATTTACTAATGGGAATCCCTGTCCATTTAGAAATAATTTCCGCAATATCCGCTTCTGTGACTTCTTCTCGCAGTAAAGATTTACCTGTTCCTTGGACTTGAGAAAGTTCTGTTTCGGCGGCTTGCAATTGACGATGTAATTCAGTTAGTTTACCATATTTAAACTCTGCTGCTCGGTTGAGGTCATAGTTTCTTTCTGCTTGTTGAATTTCTAAGTTAACTCGATCAATTTCTTCTTTAACAGCCTGAATTTTATTAATAATATCTTTTTCAGACTGCCATTGGGCGCTGAGGGTGCGTTGTTCTTCTTTGAGATCGGCAAGTTCTTTTTCTAGTTTTTCTAACCGTTCTCTGGAAGCCCGATCGCTCTCTTTTTGCAAAGAAAGTTTTTCCATTTCCAATTGGAGAATTTTTCGGTCGATTTCGTCTAGTTCTTCCGGCTTGGAAGTAATCTCCATTTTCAGTTTTGCGGCGGCCTCGTCTACCAAGTCAATGGCTTTATCTGGGAGGAAGCGATCGCTAATATAACGACTAGACAAGGTAGCGGCTGCAACGAGGGAACTATCGGAGATCTTTACCCCGTGATGTACCTCATACCGTTCTTTCAAACCGCGCAAAATCGAAATAGTATCTTCGACGTTAGGCTGATCGACATAAACCTGTTGGAAGCGTCTTTCTAAGGCGGCATCCTTTTCGATATACTTGCGGTATTCATCCAAAGTTGTCGCCCCAATACAGCGCAATTCACCCCGTGCTAACATGGGTTTTAACAAATTCCCCGCATCCATGGATCCTTGGGTTGCACCTGCACCAACAACGGTATGAATTTCGTCGATAAATAAAACTATATTCCCTCCAGATTCGGTAACTTCTTTTAATACTGCTTTCAGGCGTTCTTCAAATTCACCCCGGAATTTTGCCCCCGCAATTAAAGCCCCCATATCTAAACTTACCAAGGTGCGATCTTTCAGGGATTGGGGAACATCACCAGCGACAATTCTTTGGGCTAATCCTTCAGCGATCGCTGTTTTACCAACTCCAGGTTCACCTATTAACACCGGGTTATTTTTAGTCCGTCGGGAAAGAATTTGAATCGTCCGGCGAATCTCATCATCTCGGCCAATTACCGGATCAAGTTGACCTTTACGGGCTGCATCTGTCAGATCCCGTCCATATTTTTCTAAAGATTGATATTTCCCTTCTGGATTTTGGTCAGTCACTTTTTGACTCCCGCGAATTTGTTTAATAATATTCTTGAGTTTTCCTTCATCTAAACCAAATTCTTGGAGTAGACTTTTACCAAAACGGTCATCTTTGCTATAAGCCAGTAATATATGTTCAACAGAAATATATTCATCTTGAAAGTCCTGGCGATGACTGTTCGCCCGATCTAAAAGTGTATCTAAACTGCGACCTAAAAAGACAGAAGCACTGCTACCAGATACCTTTGGCTGACGTTGGAGAAATTGTTCTGTCCGTTCGTTGACTGTTTGCAGATTCACACCTGCTTTCGTAAAAATACCACTGGCCAGTCCATCCTGTTCCAGTAGCGCCTTCATCAAATGTTCACTTTCTAGCTGTTGTTGCTGGTACTGTTTAGCGATTTCTGGGGTTTGAACGATCGCTTCCCAGGCTTTTTCTGTAAATTGGTTAGGATTAGTGGGTTGCATAATCTTTGAAAAAACCACGACCGATGACACAAGTGCAGCAAAAACCCTTTTAATCAAGTTTATTGCCAACAGAACAAAAACTAATCTTGTTCTATGCCCTTTATTGTAAGGATAAGCTGCAATTTAGCTAGATCGGTCTTCACGTCTTAATCAAGTAGTATTGACACTCTCCCATACATTTTTGAGTAGTCGGACAAAATTAAATTCATTGGTTGAGAGAGGGAACAGGAAAAGCAGTTGTGTAATTAGTTCTGTCTCATTACTTATTTCTTGGTGGGATTTGCGTTAATTTTTACAAAAATTAGGGTAATATAAGTTACCTAGAAGCATAATTTGACATAGCAGACAATGATATTCAAAATTGGATTATCAGAGGCAGAAAATCGCACCTCTAAACAACATCGCTATCTTCTGGCGATCGCTGCTTTGGTGGTAATCAGTCTCCTCAGTTCTTTGGCCGGGACACCAGTTCAACATGATATATCTAACTGTTGGGAAGGCTTGATTTGGGGAATAGCCGATCCAGTTCTGGGTTTAAATCGGTTAGCCCCCATCATTGCTATTGGTATCCTTTCTGCTAGATTTGCCAGTCGTAGAGGAATTAGTGTATCTTTTGTATTGGCTGCACTTTGCGGACAATTAATGTACCTGTCTCAGGTAAATTTACCAGGTGCAGAAATAGCCATTGCCATTTCTACCATCGTCCTTGGTGCAGTCCTAGTAACATCAACTCCACTGGATTGGAGAGCGATCGCCCTACTCAGTATCGCCACTGGATTATTCCAAGGTTATGCTGGTGGTGAATCAATTCCCAACCTAGAAATGTTAAGTTTAATTGCCTACATTTTTGGTGTCACCTTAACCCAATCTGTGATCATCATCAGTGCTAGACAAATGGGTAACATGAATCAGGGAGACATCAACCAAATGTTACCCAAAAAGATCCGCTTTGCAGGTGCTGGTTTTTGTGCGATCGGGATCGTGTTTTTAGGCAACGCATTTATCTAAGTAAGTGGGCAGAATAAAACCTGCCTTATCCCAACGACATTTTTAACGTCGGACTACTTAGCAGATCACCAAGAGACTTGCAAATAAAAAAATATCCCAAAATTTCTTGTGGTGCAGGCATCTTGCCTGCTAATAATACAAAGACGGGCAGGATGCCCACCCCACAAGATTGGATCATCTTTTTTGTGGACTAGGGACGGAAGGCCGTCCCCCCCTAGCAACACCTACATAATTAATGTTATTAAATGGTTGAATATCTTTTTAAATTGGAGATCCCTAACTTTAACTAAAAACTGTAAAATTACCTACTTTCTTCAGATTGGAAATGAAAAGCCAGATCAAATCAAACAGCAACATAGTTAAATTAATCATCAGCTTATAGCTAAACCACCCTGCGCGAACAGTCAGAACGAGTAAATCAATATTGCTACTCGAAAAACAGGTTTTAACTAAAATCTGAGAAAGTTGTGAACATGAGACAAGTTATTTTCTAGTAATACTGATTATGAAATTTTTTAATGAATATTAGTAATATCACCATGATGGTTTCTCAAAATTGGGGCAGTCAAGACATGATTTCCGCAGGAGTCGAAGCAAAAATAAGCCGATTAGAATCAATTGTTGAACAAATAGGAGAAGCCGTACTTTCTACTACTGAAACAATTGAACGTCTGAGTGAAAGAGTTGATGCTCTCAGCTTACAAGTAGAAGCCCAAGGTAAACAAGTACAACAACAAGGTTATCAAGTTTTTGCATTATGTGATGCTGTACAGAGTTTAGCTGAATCTCAGAAACATTCATTACAACAAATTAGTCAATTAACACAAACCCTCGATGGATTTGTATCCTTGCTGCAAAAACCAGACGAAGGATGACCAACTAAATAAATTAAAATTTCACTTGAAAAACAGGTAAAGAATTACAACTCAACCAGATTTTGATAAGACACGCAAGAATCACAAGGTCCTTCTGGGTTGACTGCACAACGAATTAGTTCTGAACGAGCATTATAGCTACAGGTAGCATCACCAATTACCCAGCGTCCATCTACTAGACTTTTTTCTGTAGGACGTTTAGCAGATTGCACATAAATAGCTATATTATGTAATTGGTAGCGTCCTGACCTTAACTGATACCGATGACGACGCTCTAAGACTGCATAGGTTTTGCCCTCAAAGTCAAGATAATTACCTGGTTGGGGCATCCAATCAAGTTGTAATCTACCAAGAGACTGATGAGAGTTTGTTAAAATTACCTCAGTCGGTAAAGAATCTTGCTTCATTATAAGTTTAATTTTTCAGATATTTTGTAGTCTGTAGTCTGTAGGGTGCGTCAGATAGAGTAATTTAGGATAAAATCACTAACTTTCAAATTCTGACGCACCTGACTGTAGTCTGTAGGGTGCGTCAGATAGAATAATTTAGGATAAAATCACTAACTTTCAGATTCTCACGCACCTGACTTGATCTAAATCAGTGCGGTGCGTCAGATCCAAAAAATCTGTTGTTTCCTAAATTATCGGGTCTGACGTGGTTGGTGAGCTTGCTGAACCACACCCTACAAGAGATAAAATCTATCATCCTGATCTACCTTACTTACTCTATCAAAAACATAGGTGATCTTGCCATTTTTACAAGCCTGAATAGCCTATCTACTTAGGAACGCAAATTTAATAACCTGCAATTCTGATTTAACCTGGAATGGTGCGTTACGCTGTCGCTAACACACCCTACTTTTGCTGACTCCTAGCCCTAACGAAAAGACTTTTTCAGCAACCCCTACTTAGCTGTGTGAAGATGATCTAACCCACAGCAAGAGTTTTCTGGAATGGGGGACGCATTTCTAAACCCAGCAAATTCAACATTTCTGCGTCAGCATCATAATCTGGACAGGGTGTTGTCACGGTCAACATTTTATGATCATCGCTAGAAAAAATCGAATTAGCCCCGGCCATAAAACAAAAAGCCTGTTCTACTTGGGTAAGTTTCGCCCTACCTGCACTTAAACGCACATCAGCAGATGGCATAATTATTCTAGCTGTAGCAATCATCCGCACCACATCCCATATTGGGACTTCTGGCTGATTTTCTAGGGGTGTACCAGGAACTTGTGAAAGAATATTGATTGGGACAGATTCGGGATGGGGTTGTAAATTTGATAAGGTGTATAACATTCCTACACGGTCTTCAACGGTTTCGCCTAAACCTAAAATCCCCCCAGAACAGACAGTAACATTAGTTTGGCGGACATTTTCAATGGTATTTAAGCGATCGCTATAAGTTCTGGTAGTGATCACTGTGCTATAATATTCCTCGGAAGTGTCTAAGTTATGATTATAGGCGTATAAACCGGCATTTTCTAAGCGTTTCGCCTGATCTCCTGTCAACATCCCCAAGGTGCAGCATACCTCTAAACCCATTGAGGTGACATCTTTCACCATATCTAAAACTTGCTCAAATTGGGAATTATCCCGCACTTCTCGCCAAGCAGCACCCATACAGACCCGACTCACACCTGTTTCTTTGGCTTTTTTGGCGATATTCAGCACCGTAGCTTTCTCTAAAAGTGCTTCCGGTTTCACTTCTGTTTTATACCGAGAAGATTGAGCGCAATAACCACAGTCCTCTGGACAACCGCCGGTTTTAATAGAGATTAGTTTACATACTTGTATTTGCTTGGGGTCATGATATTGGCGATGCACACTAGCAGCTTGATAAATTAGCTCTAGTAATGGTGTATTATATATAGCCAAAATCTCTTCCTTGTGCCAATCATAGCGTATTTTTCCCACCGATATTACTATCCTTTTTTTTACTAGATTAATCAAGAATTTTTGTCCATGACTGCTATAATAACCTAACTATTTTTCAGATATAGTCGGTGGGCAGAATCAAACCAACCTGTGTCAAGAAAAGTACACAATTAGGACTTACGCACTGTACAAAATGCAGATGATATGTATGAAGGAAATTGCCTAGTTTCACGCTTTTGTCATCCCATATTAGTGCGGTGCGTCAGATAGAGGAAGTCTGTTAGATGCTCAATTATCGGGTCTGACGCACCCTACAAGAGATAGCATTGATAATGCTTATTTAATAGATTCTGTCAATGCGTAACTCATAACAATGTTACTTTACTGCTAAAGTTTGATCTGATTTAAATGAATGCGGGGATTATAGGTACGGATAGCCCGGAGTTTTTCATAGTATTCTCGTTCTTGTGAGGTAAGGTCTTTTGGGGGTGCGATCGCTACTTTCACAAACTGATCACCACGTCCACCCTTGGTTAAAGGCCAACCCTTTCCACGTAACCGCAAAGATTGACCAGAACGCACTCCCGCAGGTAGTTTAACATTCACACTACCATCAGGCGTGGGAACATCAATACTAGCGCCTAAAGTAGCCTCGTCTGGGGTAATTGGCACTTCACAAATTAAATTATCCCCTTCCAATTGAAAAAAAGTATGGGGTTGCAATTCCACCTTTAAATATAAATCTCCCCGTTGTTGAGTCATGGGGTTAAATTGACCCTTCCCCCGCACCCGTAAACGAGTACCAGATTTAGCCCCAGCCGGAATCCGTACATCAATTGTTTCGTTTCCTAAACTAAAGCGTTTTTGTACACCAGTAAATGCTTCAGCTAAAGTCAAAGTGATGGCAGCTTCGGTGTCTTGGCCAGCACCAGCATCTTGAAACCCTGCATCCCCAAAACCACTTGGTCTACCCGTCGAGCTACGATAAGAGTAACTTTGTCTACCAGGGCGAGGACTAGCACCACCAAATCTTCCTAGTAACTCATTGACAAAATCATCAAAACTACCGTATTGACTGAAATCAAAGCCACCCATATCCGCACCAGCACCACCGGAGGGGAATCCTTGACCAGCTTGTTTCCAGTATTGACCAAATTGGTCATATTTTTTCCGCTTATCTGCGTCAGATAGAACTTCGTAAGCTTCGTTAATCTCTTTAAATTTTGCCTCTGCTTGTTTATTCCCAGGATTGACATCAGGGTGATATTTGCGGGCTAGTTTCCGAAAAGCTTGTTTAATTTCTTCTTGACTGGCAGTTTTACTGACCCCTAAAATTGAATAATAGTCTTTAAAATCGGTTGCAGCCATCTACCAGCCTCCTATCGAAATTTATATAACAAAAATAGTGATGTGTTTTTGCCGGGTATATGCCCAGCATTAATATTCTGAATACAAATTAACAGAAAATCTAGAAAATCAAGTGTGGTTCTCGCTCATTGTTCCAGGGGAATTTCCGTACTTTGGTCATTCTGGCAAGTGAATAAGGTGATCTAGTCCTTCTGTTATACTGGGGGGAGCGTCCCGCAGTTGACGATACATCCGCCAGATAATTTCTTCAGGGACTCGGCGTGAACGTCTTTTATTCCGTGCTAAACATAACCAAACTGGAGTATGTAACCAAATTCCTGTGATTTGAGTAAAGCCACAATTACGGGCTAAATCCATCAATTCAGAGCGATACCTTCTCTACGAGACACTACATGAACGGTGAGCTACGCTAACGCGCCGCCGGACATTAGTTGCATCAAAAATCACTGATTTATGATCATTGGTAGCCTGTCTAAATTGTCGTTCTATTTCCCGCCAAATCAGCAACCAAGCCCCTTGAATCGCTTCTGACCCAAAAAGTTGCCCCCGGATAGCATCTGTAGAAATTAGCTGCATCTGGGGACATTCTGCCAGTATTCGTTTTGCCAAGGTTGATTTACCGCTACCAGGAAGACCAATTAACAAAACCAGTTTAGTCATAGAGAATTTAGGTTAGGAGAAAGGGGGAAAGGGAGGAAACAGGAGAATAATTTATTTCCTGTTCCCTGTTCCCTCCTTATATGATTGTTCCGTCGGGAATCACGGCATTTTTGAGAACGACTACAATACCACTGCGGATATAGAAGCCTTGGCTTTCTCGTTCTGCTTCTTGCACATTATCCTTGTTGATAATTTTGACATCGTGACCAATGCGTGCATTTTTATCAATAATTGCCTTGCGGATAATGGTGTCTGTACCAATACCCACCGGAATATCGCTTTTTTCTAAGCTACATTGGCGTTCTACTGAGGCTTGATAAAAGTCTGCACCCATCAATAAGGATTCTTCAATTGTACAACCCGATTCAATGCGCGATCGCACTCCTAAAACCGAATGCTGAATCCGGCAATTTTTCAAAATACAACCTTCACCAATCATAGATTCCGTAATTTGGCAATCTAAAAGCTTAGACGGTGGTAAATAACGAGCGCGGGTGTAAATCGGTGCTTTTTCATCGTAAAAGCTAAATGGTGGTAAGGGTTGCTGTGTTAAGGCTAAATTTGCATGATAAAACGCCTCAATTGTTCCGATATCTTCCCAGTAATCATCAAATAAGTAAGCCTGAACGTTGTAATCTTTGGCAGCATCAGGTATAATCTCTTTACCAAAATCAGTCCGTTCTAAAGACTCTCTCAATAGTTTGATCAACACGTTTTTCTTAAAGACATAAATCCCCATTGAGGCGATATATGGCTGTAATTCAGCTTGTTCTGGCGTTAATCCTAAGATTGTGGTATCAACGCGCATCTTCTCTAAAGCTTCACCTTTGGGCTTTTCACTAAAATCAACCACCCTACCAGATTGATCGATTTTCATCAAGCCAAAATCTGAAGCGCGTCGATCATCTATCGGGATCACAGAAAGAGTAATATCAGCATTTGTCTCTCTGTGACGCTCAATAAATAAGCGATAATCCATCCGGTACAAGTGATCACCTGAAAGGATCAGGTATTCCTCTGCATCCCATTCTTCTAACAGCCAGATATACTGACGGACAGCATCTGCTGTTCCCTGAAACCAATTTGGATTTTCTGGTGTTTGTTGTGCCGCCAGTACCTCTACAAATCCCTCGCTAAATCCACTAAAATTGTAGGCGCGAGCAATATGCCGATTTAAGGAAGCTGAGTTAAACTGTGTCAGAACGTAGATTTTAAAGATTTCTGAATTTATACAATTACTAACAGGGATATCTATTAAACGATACTTACCTGCTACTGGTACTGCTGGTTT
Organism: Cronbergia sp. UHCC 0137; assembly: GCF_034932285.1. Lineage (NCBI taxonomy): Bacteria > Bacillati > Cyanobacteriota > Cyanophyceae > Nostocales > Nostocaceae > Cronbergia > Cronbergia sp. UHCC 0137. The sequence goes on along the minus strand of NZ_JAYGHC010000054.1, from coordinate 24,304 downwards.
TGCGCGGAGTTTGGTTAACGGATAAAGCCGAGTACCCGCGCCCCCACCAAGAATGATTGCTAATACATTTTTCACAAAATTTCTCCCGACTGCCTTTCAACTCTCATCTACAGTTTAGGACTCTATGTAGCACCTGGTAAGTGGGGATCAAAGATTATTGTGGATGAATTTTACAACACAGGTAATGGTAATTGGTAATTGGTAATTGGTCATAGATAATTTTTCCCATCACCCATCACCCATCAGCACCATGAAACCTTATCACCAAATCCCAATTATCGAATGTGGTGAACCTTTCACCAAGATTCCTTTAGAACTGTTTGCGGTGGAATCTCCCCATCCTTATGAAAAATTGGGTGCTACCTATGGTGAACTTTCACCTTATTGTCTGCGCCAAACTGTAGTTGAATATTTAATCCAGGCACAAAATTACTTGCAATTACTCTATCCCGGTTGGTATATTCAAATTTTTGATGGTTATCGTCCCGTTGCTGTTCAGCAGTTTATGGTAGATTACAGCTTTGCCACAGAGGTAGAAGCACGAGGATTAAGTGGGGAGGAACTATCACCCCAGCAAAGCCAGGAAATTTGGCAAGGGGTTTATGAAATATGGGCTGTACCCAGTTTAGATCCCAAAACTCCCCCTCCTCACAGCACTGGGGCAGCAGTTGATGTCACACTGGTAAATGATCAGGGAATGGTAGTGGATATGGGTTCGCCAATTGATGAAATGTCAGAGCGATCGCTCCCCAATTATTACGCCAACAGCACCCAACCACAAGCCCAAAACTATCATAATCACCGTCAAATATTACGAGATGTTATGTTAAAAGCCGGATTTCAACGCAATCCTAAAGAATGGTGGCATTTTTCCTTTGGTGATCAAATGTGGGCTTGGTTACATAATCAATCCCATCCCCACAATCCCGTCATCGCCCGCTACAGCCGTCTTTTTTAGGTTACAGCCAATTACACATCAATTAGGTACAGACTTTAAGGAACGCAAATTTAATAACCTGCAATTCTGATTTAACCTGGAATGGTGCTAGTGTGTTAATTCTGAATCCCTTATCCCATAAGACTTCATGCACATTTTGTGCCGCCATATTTTTATGAGAAAGTGCCTGAAACAGATGTTTTCAGTGTAAACTACGGTAACACCAATAGTTTTTGGGAGAATCCCTCCAAAAATACACAGAATTAACATACTAGAATGGTGCGTTACGCTGTCGCTAACACACCCTACTTTTGCACTTTATTTAATTCAATTCATATTCCTAAATTGAATGACTGTTGACTCCCTCCTGACTCCTGACTCCTGACTCCTGACTCCTTCTGTATTCCCTATTCCCTTTCTTCTAAGCATCTTGAGGGTTGAGACGAATCATTTGCCAAGTAGTATAAGTGCCAATGGGACTCCACAATAAATAAGGAAGTAGTAGTAATGCTGCCCCACCAGAAACAGGTAAAATTGCCAGAGTGATAAGAGTACAAATAATCAAACCTGTACCGCCAAGAATTGTACCGACGGTAAGACTGCGAAGCCAAAACATCAGGGGTGTATAGGAAATTGTCACAACTTCCAGCAGTAAATATAAACCCATCATTAACCAAGTTGTGCTGGTGCCTGGGTTTTTTTCCCAGATTATGTAAGCCGACCACGCACCACAGATAAATATGACTGTCCAAATTAGAGGAATCGCAGCTTCAAAAGTTAGCCATCTCGGTCTTCGTAATTGTCTGAACCACTGGCGATCGCTAGGTGTAATCAAGCTACCCCCAAAGGCAACTAAGAAGGCCACACCTCCAATTACCATCCAAGATCTAATCATAAAAAAGTTACGAAACGTTGGGAAACTGCTTCAATTTAGTCATTACAGGCAAAACTACTAATGGTCTTAACAACTTTCTATTTTAAATGATTATGTGATCATTGTTGGGAAATTGAATAAGTTTAATTTAACGGCATTATCAGGGTTTTACGTTAAGTTGACACCAATAAAGCCCTAATTAAGCGGATTTAAAGGACAATGATAGCAACTTGCTATACAACATAATCATGGAATTTTTACGGAAAACAATTAATCGCTAGGCAATAATTAATACATTAGCAATAAATTTACACATCTTAATCAACCTGTTTTAATTTATTGAATATTATTTTTCCTGTCAGGGTTAACTGGAATCATCGCCATAGTTTTTTCAAGTAAATACTTAAAAACCAAATTACTTTTATACTCTTCTGTAATTGTGCTGTGTAGTAGTATCTTCATATTTCTGGGGACTAAATACATAGAAACTACATAATTAATATCAGCTAGTTAAAAGAGACTAATTCTTCTGTGAGTCTTTTTCTTAAATAACTTCAGCGAATAATGAATTTTAAATAACATAAATAAATTAAATATCAGATACTAATGATCAAATAAAAATGTAATCTTTTCTAGTAACCATATTTTTGCGATTTACTGTTAAATTAATTACATAAACATAAGAATTAGCTAAAAATAGATTGAGACTTTATTAATTGCACTTTTCCTGATTTTCATCTCGAGTTGTCATAACAATTTTTCACCAATTTTAAAAAAACCGTTACATAGCCAAAGTCCCCAGTTGAAAAAGGTTTTGCCTGAAAAATGCCAATAAAAATTAGTCAACTTCAAGAAGACCTACGCTAAAACCCTGATCCCCAAGGCAAAAGGTTCGTGCTAGTGTGTTGCAGTTGCAAAATCAAAGTGAAAACAGAACGAGTTCGAGTTTTACAGGAGATAATCACCTCCATTATTAAAAAACCCTTGAATTATAAAAATTCAGTTCTACACTCGCTTTAAAATCGGACGCATGAATCAAAGATATTTGTTGACTACTGTTGCCTTGTTTCTCTCGGTTTTGGGTACCCCCTCAGTTGGTCGCACTCAAACCGCCAAGGAAACCGTACTAGCCTCCCAGAAATTGCCCTCATCTAATGTGGTCAAGGTGGGAGAATACCAATCCCCAGCAAAGAAACCTACCTCCTCCGGTGTGATCACCCAAATTCATTCTCACAGCATAGGAGGTCGTCAAGCGGCAACCCTGTTTATCCGTAACATTCCTGTTTTTACCTTTACGAGTTCAGCGATCGCTGCTAGTGGGGAAACAAAAGTTGGGACAGTTGGTAATAGAAATAATGTCAATTCTGACGCTGTTGTTACTGCTAACACCAGCAGAGTGGCCAGTCTGAGGAATGTGATCGATAAAAGTAACCAAAATGATCCGGTGCAAAGAGCCGGTGTAGTAGCTGCTAAAATCAACCAGCTAATCCAAGATAATGTTGATGCTGCTCAGATTACAGTTAGCTGGAAAGCTGGGAAAAAGTCTCAGGTAAATGATAAAGCCCAAGATAAAAATTCCTCTGTTTCACAAAATGACACTTACATCATTAAAGTAAATGGTCAAGAGTGGATGGAAATGAATGAAGGTATCCATCTAGCCGGTACAAGCAAAAATCTTGCTCAGGATGCCTTACAAGCAACCAACCGTTTACGCAGACTTTTAGGCAATGCCTCTCCTTTAACTAAAATTGCTAACTTACCACCAACCAATACTCGATTCTCACTGCCTAAAGTTGTTCAACGAATGGCAGCGAAAATCAACTTCCAAGGCATAGCTTCCTGGTATGGCTATGATGGTTCTAGTAGTGCTACTGCCAGTGGAGAGAGATTTCATCCTGAAAAACTTACAGCAGCCCATCGCAGCTTACCAATGGGGACAAAAGTTCGTGTCACCAACACCCGCAATGGACGTTCTGTAGTTGTGCGAATTAACGATCGCGGTCCTTATATTGGTGGTCGAGTTATTGACGTTTCTGCGGGTGCGGCTCGGATTTTAGGGATGATGGGCAGTGGACTTGCCCCAGTACGGATTGACATTTTAGGCAGATAAGGTCAGAATTTCGACTCCATCTTCTGTCACTGCTAAGGTATGCTCAAATTGGGCGGAGAGTTTGCGATCGCTCGTCACAGCCGTCCAACCATCACCGAGCATTTCAAATTCCCAAGTCCCTTCATTAATCATTGGTTCAATTGTAAAAACCATGCCTGGTCTCAGGCGTTTACCTTTCCCCCTAATTCCATAGTGGGGGATATCTGGTGCAGTATGAAAAATATTACTGATGCCATGTCCAACGAAATCGCGCACCACAGAAAAACCGTAGGATTCGGCATATTCTTGAATAGCTGCGCCAATATCCCCAATTTTAGCCCCTGGCTTCACCTCAGCAATACCCAAGCGTAGACACTCTTCTGTCACTTCTACCAACTGTTTTACTTTCGGTGAAGCATTGCCAACAATAAAGGTTTTAGATGTATCCCCGTGATAACCATCCAAAATTGGCGTAACATCAATATTAATAATGTCACCATCCCTGAGAACTTGTTTAGCATTGGGAATACCGTGACAAATAACCTCATTTACGCTGGTACAAATTGATTTTGGATAACCTTTATATCCTAAAGGTGCGCTTTTAGCCCCATGTGCCTTTGTCCAGCGTTCTGCGGCATCATTGAGTTGAAGTGTAGTTACACCTGGTTTTACCAGTGGTTCTAAATATTGTAAGAGTTTGGCGGCTAATTGGCCAGCCCGACGCATTTTTTCGATTTCTCGCTGGGATAAAATAACTATCGTTTCAGTTCTCTCAGTTTTCATGGAATACTATTTGTTATTCTGTTAAAAATATTGTTAAACCTGTTTTAGCGGCTCTTTGGGCAGCATCAGCGACTTTTAACGTATATAAACTGGCTTCTGGGGTAACATACAAAGGTGTTCCATCAAAAAGATGATCTAATACCATATTTGTATCTTTGGCAAATAAACCCCGACGAGTACCGACTTCAATAGGTGTACTTTCCTCAGCTTGCACTAAAATTCCTGTATCACCATCAAAAATTAGTCCCCCTTTTTCACCGTGAACTTCAAATTTACGTTCTGACTGCCACAGAGTTTCACCTTTGCCATAGACTACCTGTGCTAATAATCCATTGGCAAAACAAAATTGAGCAGTGCAGAAACAGGTTTGGTAATATTCTGATTCTGTCTCCCAATATCGCTGGTGACAATTTACTGTTAATACTTTACCAAATAAATCGGTGAGACGATGTAATCGAGACAGGGCTCCAATTAAAGGAAATCCAAACTGATCGTGATTGTAAGTCCATTTGCGGGGTGCGGGATGTTGGGGGTTGATTGTGCTGTAGCGAACATAAAACAAATCTCCGACCTTGGCTATTTGCTGCTTGAGGGCTTGATGCAAACCGCCCAAAAGTTCAATATGTTCAATGTGTAGGAGTTTATTTTGGGTTTTAGCTAAGGCGACAAGTTCTTCTGCTTCTTGAAAATCGACAGAGAGGGGATACTCAACAATGACGTGTTTGCCGTTGTTTAGGGCTGCACGGGTGATTTTTCCATGATCTCGATTAATAGTAGAGATGATGACTAAATCAATATCTTGACGTTGTACTAGGTCTTGCCAAGAGTCGATCGCTTGGGTAGAGTATTCTTGGGCTAAGGCCGTTGTTTTTTCGGGCGTATGTCCAGCGATCGCTACTAAATTTACTCGCGCAGCATTTACCAATGCCTCAGCCCGGTGTTTAGCTGCATAACCCGTACCAACTAACCCCACCCGTAGTTTTGTATTTGCCGAAGGTGGCTCAAAATCGTACATTATATTTACCAGTGTTATCGGTTCGGTTGTCAAAAAGTTTCAGCAATTAAAAATGAAAAAAAGCAGTATTGGCAAGTCTTTAGGCTGCTGACTATAGACTAGGAGTTGCGCGTTGACAGAATCTATTACATAAGATAAGGGTTATGGATTTTATCTCTTGTAGGGTGCGTCAGACTCGATAATTGAGCATCTAACAGATTTTTTTGATCTGACGCACCGCACTAATATGGGATTCCAAAAACCTGACAGTCCTAGACAATTCAATGTAGAACAGTGGAACATCTGAACTTGTGTAACTTTGCTGACCAACTTAGGCATTTTAACAAAAAGGGGGCGGGGTAAAACGGTTTGAAGAAGGCTTTTTTCTAGTTTTGTGATTTTTAGCTAAATAAATCATCAGACCACTATCGCTCAATTAGCTAGTCAACCATCTAAAACATAGCAATTTTTAGTGCTTCAGAACTGATGGTAGTTATAAAATCCATACATTAAAAGACTTTTACCCTTATCATCTCTGGTCTTTAGCCTGTTCCCTACCATCGGATTTTTCATAACTAAAACTTATGAGTATTAGGTAACTAAATTTCATTACTAATCGGGGTCAAATTTCAGTTACAAGCTCTAACTTTTCCCGTAGTATCAGAATTGAGGCAAATTAAAAACAGCAGCTAGTCTTATCAGGGTTGCTGGAGGCTTTGCTTTAAGATAACTTATACTGCCGCTGAAAATTAAGAGAGGATTACTAAATGGCTACTTTCAAAGTCACTCTAATTAACGAAGCTGAAGGTCTAAACCAAACAATTGACTGTGACGATGACACCTATATTCTAGACGCTGCGGAAGAAGCTGGTCTTGACCTACCTTATTCCTGCCGTGCTGGTGCTTGCTCAACCTGTGCAGGTAAAATTAAATCCGGTACTCTTGATCAATCTGACCAGTCTTTCTTAGACGATGATCAAATCGAAGCTGGATATGTCCTCACTTGTGTAGCTTATCCCACATCTGACTGTACAATCGAAACTCACAAAGAAGAAGAACTTTACTAATACAAGAGGAATCAGGAATCAGGAAGAGTAATTTTTTTACCCTATTTTTTGGTTCCTATTCCTGAAATTAATCCCAAAATCAATCCTGTTCCCCTCTGGTGGCAGGTTACGCCTTCCTATTTTGCAATACCTTGTCCATTTTTTGTTGGTTGAGTTGAGCGACAGCGCAACCCTAAGCATTTGTTGGGTTCACACTATGGCTAACGCCTCCCGTCAGGGATACGTGAATGTACATTTGCTTCGCAACCCAACCCACAAATCAAGGCTTTTTTGAATTTGGACAAGGTATTGTTTAATTTATTCGCTTTTCTAACCAAGTCTATAAATTAGCTAAGGTTGTTTAAGTCAGTCCAGGAGAGTTTGTTAATTCCTCAATTAATTGGTCAGGAGTCAGAATTCGCGGTGTAACTACCGGAAAATCTTGAGGATTACGGGTAATAATGGCATCTAATTGATTGATTACAGCAGTCGAGTATTGAATAGCATCTTCAAAATCCTTAAAATTGGTTGTCAAAGCCATACCAATGACAGCCTGATTTACCGTAGCAATTTGACAGAAGGTAACTAGCTGATTTAAATAAGTAAGCGTCCAATCTCCACCTCTTGCTTTACGGATAATTTAATACAAATCACTAAAAGTTGATGCCGAAATATAACCTGCTATTGTGCCTTGTTCAATTAGTGATAAAACTTGTTCACTAGCATCCCAAAAAGGTTCTCTTTTCAAGGCATCATCAATAATAATGTTAGTATCTAGCAAAATTTTCACAAGTTATGTTTCTCCTTTAAGTATTCCCATTTAGCTTGATCTGGATCAAAATTTGCTGGAACGGGAGGGGCATTTTCAAATAAACTCTGAAATGCTTTGATTCTAGATTTTCTTTTTGGTGTTGCTGGTGCTGGTTCACTGGTTGGGGATGTGGTATTATCAAGAGTATCCGTAGCTTGCCAAACTATTACTTCTACATTTCCGGGGGGTAAATTCACGGGTTCGGTAATCAGCAAGTTACCAGATGGATCAATTTTTCCTTTGAGTTTGTATGCTTGCATGATATTTTTCATAAGAGTCTATTTCTATATTATCTGATGTTGAGTAAAATTCAATCTCTAAACTTGGGTTTAATTTATGATAACTACACTCATTGAACGAGAATCAGAACCCATTTTAATTAATGACCTCACCTGGAGAGAATTTAAAGCTGTGGAACAGCTAATTGAGCGTCCAGGGTTAAGGTTATCCTTTTTAGATGGAGTCTTAGAAATTCGGAAAATGCCAGGTAAAAAACACGAAATTATCAAAAAACGTATTGCTTCTTTAGTAGAAATTTATTTAGAACTTTTGGAATTAGATTTTACTCCGACGGGTTCTGTTACCCTAGAAAGTGAATCTGAAAAAGTCAAAAAAGAAGGTGATGAATCTTATGAATTGGGAGCGAATAGAAAAAGACCTGATTTAGTGATTGAGGTGGTTGTTAGTAGTGGAGGAGTTGATAAACTAGAAGCATACAAACGGTTACAAATTCCTGAAGTATGGTTTTGGATTAATGATGAGTTATTATTTTATAGTTTAGGAAATGAGGGATATGAATCCGTTACTAAATCACAACTTTTGCCGAGTTTAGATGTAGGTTTATTAATGGGTTGTATTAATATAGAAAATCATGCTCAAGCACTGCGGGAATTTCGAGCAGGGATAAAAATTACAGGATAGTATAAAAATCCTAGAAACTTCTACTTATTTCTAAAATTTGTCTGATTTGAGCTAAAGCTATTTCTCCAGAAATTGGCTCAACGGTATGATTATGTATTTCATCCCGGCGTTTTTTAGCTTCTGTGTTCCAAACCTTTTGGATATTTTCATCAATATCAGATTCTAGGCTTTCAATCAGTTTTTCTACTAAAAATACTCTGCTAGAACTGGGTAAAGACAGGGCTTATTGAATTAATTCTTCAACTGATACCATAATTATTTATATTCTCTATAAATTGCATTGAGAATAGGCACAAACAAGGACTTTATTGACAAACTATTTTAGCATTTTTTCTGTAAAAATGTCATATTGTTGAAACTGAAATCTAGCCTTCTATTTGCCTTTGTATAACAAATGCAAAAACTGTCTCGCTATTAGTGACGTAAGGCTGTTGTTCTAGATCAATATCTATAATTATGTTAGGATCAAGCAAGACTTTATCTGAAGCTTAAAATAACGCATTCTCGTAAATAAAATGTCAAATTTTAGAATGAAACAGCCCTAGAAAATAGGTGATAGAAATAGCCTAAAATTTATCATACTTTAGGCAAAGGATTAAAATAGGCTAACACACGCAGAAACCAAGAATAATTTTAATTATCAAAAAGTCCTAATTGTTTATCTATTTCATCTTCTGATGATATTTTACCTTTTTGTTTACCAGGACGATTGGTAGGCATTAATAATCGGTATGGTTTCATTTCAGATTTTTCAATTAGTCCAGCAAAATAAAACCATGATAGCAATCTGCTAGTATAGTGATCAAATTTATCTCTTTCCTGTTTATTTATATGTTGTATATCTATTTCATCTTCTTCAAACATATTTGTTTCTATTGATTTGTCTGAATATATCTTCTTTAGTAACTGCTTCAGCATATAACGATTAAAACGATATCCAGGTCTAATCTCAGTCATAATTTGATCTTCTTTAAACGTTTTATTTTTATTTTTATTGATTTCTTTAATAATTAAATGTTCGGTTAATTTTCCTGCTAAATAATCTGCAATTTCAGCATTATCTAGCTTTAATAAATATTCTCTATCTATAAAATTATCATTTTTTTGATTATATTCAATTTGGAAAAAATGACGAAGATCACTGATAATATTGTCAATTGTCTTGGAATTAGCATTTTTTGAAATCATCCTTGATGATCTTAGTTTATTTATCAGGTCTTGCTTATTGTTTACTGATTTCAACATACGAAATACTTCTAAACACACATATACAGGACGTTTTGGTATATAACTTATACTAAAATCCGGTAATTTGACTTGGTTAGTTACAATATACTCATGTAAAATTGATTCAACTGTATAATTTAAGCCGTTTTGAGAAATTAATCTTTTTTCTATTAATATTTTTATCTCTTGTTCATAAAAGGCCAATATATCACTACTTTCATTAGCTATTTGTTTCAGGCATTCAATTACTTTCGGGTGTAAATCTTTTAAATCATCTTGAAGCATATCAACTACCAATTCACTAAGTTGCTGATACTTTATTGGAAATTGAGAATCTACTTTGTATTTGTAAATTTTAGCAAACAATTTTCTTAGTAACCAAGGCAACGCATAACATTTGTCTAAAATCCATACCTTTAGTTTATATAGGTTCTGTAATTCTTGTTTGCTAATTTTGTTTTTTTTCTCTTTTAAATAAATTTCAAATATATCAATATATTCTTGAGCTTCCTTGGGTACAAATGTCTCAATTGAAATGACATATATTTTTTCTTTTAGAGTCTCCCATCTAAATCTTATATCTTCATTTATAACGGAGGATATTTCCGTTTTCCAAGAAAACCCTAAAACTATATTTGGTTTTAAATCAGAAATTTTATAAATTAAACTTTCAAATAAGTTATAAGTATTTAAAAGTCTTGACTGCCGCAATAAATATTCAAAATGATCAAAGAATACAATAATTATTTTATTATTCTCTTTCAAAGTTTTATGAACTTGTTGTATTGGTAATTGATTGAAAAATAATAAATTATCTGAAATATTTATTTCATTACATATATGCTTAGGTAAATCTAGAAACCCTTGTTCAATTGCTTTCACTATAGCTGTCTTAATTGCGATAGCTGCAAAAAAATCCGTTTGTACAGATTTTACGTCAACTTGAAATAAAAATAAATTATCACTATTATTTTCCTCACTCTCTGCCTTTAACTTCAAAATTAGAGATGATTTACCTATGCCAGAATGACCTTCAAAACCAATAACTCTTTTTGGATATTTAGATTTTTTATCTTTTATATTATGGATAAATTGCCAAAATTCTTTTCGTTGATCATCTCTACCAACAAAATCTCTAGGATGACATGGACAGTCATGTATATCAAAACTTTCTGCATAAGAAATTGGTGAAATTATTTCTCTATCATTAGCCAATAAAATCTTATCTGAAGTGTCAAAAGATTTTACAGATAATTTATTGTTTAATTTACTCCAATTTTTTATAAGCTCACTTCTCTTAAAGTGCAGTATTGGTTGATATTTTGGATCTTCCTTTAAATAAAGTGCAAAATCTTCACCATTGCATACAGCATAAAGTTTTACATTCACTTCTTTGTGATTTGTATAACTGTGTGCTTGGTTAATATGTTTTTTATTTAAAACAGACTGATTAGGTGCTTTAGCTTCCAAAATCCATTTTCTTTCATTGGTAATTGAAAGGATATAATCTGGTTTTATAGTCTCTGTTTTGTTAGTTCCTGTTTGTAGTTTTAAAATGACACCACGTTCAATATCATGTTCTGTTCCTGCTTTGTAACCCAATAATTCCAATAGAGGCTTAATAAAATCTTCTCTGACAGCTTCTTCACCAGAACTAGTCTCTAAATTCTGAAGTTCACTTAAACGTTCAAATAGAATATCATCCATCATCTATTGGTAGTATTTTATACTATTGCAGAAAACACCGTATTTGTCTTTGTCTTATTAAAACACGTTCTAAGTATAAAGTGTATTCTCTAATTGATAATTTTTATAAAAGATAACTCTTTTACAAAATACTAAAAACCGCCAATTAAGATAGAAAAATACTAGAAAGTACCTTGATAACGATCGCTATTATTTTCCCATCCTTGTCCAAGATAGCTCTTTTGCTACTTCATCCCAATGCCAACGTAATAAATTAGCTGGTTGATTAGGGGCTATGGTTGGTAAATTTATTGCCTTTCTGGGTGCGTCTGTGGCTAGGAAAATGGCTGTTTCTATGTCACATATCCCCCACTTCACCAAATTCTGCACTCCTGTAAATAAGGGTAAAGTTGTCCCTGTTAAAGTCCCATCTCCTAATCTAGCTGTACCATTGATAATTTTAATTTGTCGATTATCCCAAGGGTACACCCCATCGGGTAATCCCAACGGAGCTAGGGCATCACTGACCAAGAACAAGTCTTTAGTGGCGCGGAGGAGAATTTTTAACATGATGGGGGAAACGTGCTGTCCATCGGCAATTAAGCCACACATCACATTTGGATGGGTAATTGCTGCACCTAATAAACCTGGTTCACGGTGATGTAATGGTGGCATGGCGTTGAAGGCATGAGTTACCATCGTTGCACCTAAGTTAAAGGCTTTTCGCGCTTGTTCTGCGGTGGCTTCTGAATGTCCTAAGCTGACGGTGATGCCTAAAGAACGCAAGTATGGGATAACTTTATCGGTGGGATCTAATTCTGGTGCGATGGTAATGACTTTGACGATGTGAGCGTATTCGCCTAAAACCCGTTTGACTTCATCAAGGGTCAGGGGTAGGAGATATTCTGCTGGATGTGCGCCACGTCTACCATAATTTAAAAAGGGTCCTTCTACGTGGACTCCGAGGATTTTCGCTCCTGATTTTTGGGAGAAATTAGCGATGATGGAGAGCGATCGCTGTATATTTTCTATAGAGGTTGTAACTATGGTCGGTAAATATCCGTCAACCCCTGTATCCCATAAAAATTGGGATATTTCATCTAGCATTGGCGCATTTTTTGCCGTCAAGTCAGGAAATGCTAAACCTAAGCCACCATTAATTTGTAAATCAACTCCACCCAAGGAAATCCAGTCACCATCAACATCTAAAACTTCCGTTACAACCTGGTTAGATCCTTGACTCATGGGCAGAATTTGCTCAATTACACCATCTTGGTTGACTGAGATTCTCTGCAAATCTTGATGATTGGCTACTCGCGCATTAATAATTTCTATATTCTTCACGATGGGGTTTGGTGTGGCTTTGCTCATCTTGACAATCCCTATTAGGGAGTTATACAACGAAACGCCCCGTTAATTAATATAGCATAAAGATTCATCCAAAGTTTAAATTTATGATCAATTTGCAAATTGGCATTATCATGGGCAGCGATTCCGATTTACCGACAATGAAAGATGCGATCGCTGTTTGTGAGGAATTTGGTGTAGAGTGCGAAGTAGCAATAGTTTCAGCCCATCGTACCCCAGAACGGATGGTAGAATATGCCCAACAAGCCCACCACCGGGGAATTAAGGTCATTATTGCTGGGGCTGGTGGTGCGGCTCATCTTCCCGGTATGGTAGCATCTTTAACGCCATTGCCTGTAATTGGTGTGCCTGTACCTACCCGCAACCTCCAAGGCGTAGATTCTCTGTATTCTATAGTGCAGATGCCATCAGGGATTCCAGTAGCTACGGTAGCGATCGGTAATGCTAAAAATGCAGGTTTGTTAGCGGTGCAAATTCTCGCTACTCACCAACCGGAGTTACTACAAAAAGTCCAAGCATACCGTCAAAGCCTATCTGCATCGGTCATGGAAAAACAAGCTAAATTAGATCAACTTGGATATCAGGAATATTTATTAAGCAAGAATAATTGAACGCAGATGAACGCAGATGCAGGTTTTAATTTTCAGATCAATTGGTAAAACCGTATGATCTGATACAGAAAGTTTCACATTATTAAACACAAAATCAGTCAAATTTATTGCATTGGAAACAGTAATTATCTTCATAATTGCTGTCAATGCTTTGTTCATAGTTACCTGGGAAGAAAAACAAAATAAATGAATAATCGGATTCGACCCTTGCACCGCCTATTGGCCTTGGCTATAGGTTCAATGGTATTTGCCATTTTTGCACCAACGGTTGTACAAGCCGCAGATCCTCCAACATTGGAATCTTTGGCGGATACAACCACAAAATTACAAATTTCCATTGATACTACCTGGGTTTTACTGACCGGGTTTCTAGTATTCTTTATGCAAACTGGCTTTTCAATGTTAGAAGCTGGTTTACTGCGTCAAAGAGGTGTAGTTAACGCTTTATTAGAAAACTTTGTTGATGCGGCCGTCACTATTTTGGTGTGGTGGGGTGTCGGTTTCGGTATTGCTTTCGGTACAAGTGCTGGTGGATTTATTGGTACAGATACCTTTTTCCTGAGTCAGCTACCAGTTGATGGTGCATTTCCTAGCGGTGGTGTTCCAGGTATTGCTTCCTCACTCAATGCCTATACTTTATTCTTCTTCCAGTTTGCTTTTGCTGCTACTGCCAGTACAATAACTACTGGTGCAATGGCTGGAAGAACGGATTTTATCGGTGATTTAATTTACAGTGCGGTTATGGGTGCATTCAGTTACCCGATAATTGTTCACTGGGTTTGGAATTCTGGCGGTTGGTTAGCCAAAATGGGTTTCCACGACTTTGCTGGTAGCTCTGTAGTTCACAGCGTTGGTGGTTGGACAGCTTTAGTTGGTGCTTATTTACTTGGTCCTCGTCCCGGTCGTCCAGCTTGGGGAACTATCCCACCAGCACATAACTTAGGTTTGGCAGCTTTGGGAACGATGATTCTCTGGTTTGGCTGGTATGGGTTTAACCCTGGTTCTACTTTGGGTACTGGTAATCCTGGTTTGATTGGTTTAGTTACCCTGAATACGACTATTGGGGCTGGGGCTGGGGCTTTAGCCGCGATGTTTTTCCAATATTATCGCAGCAAAAAGTGGGATTTAGTTTATTGTCTCAATGGTTCTCTAGCTGGTTTGGTAGGAATTACAGCCGGTTGCGCCTTTGTTGCTCCCTGGGCATCGGTGTTAATTGGGTTAACCGGAGGGATTTTGGTAGTATTGGGAATTGATTTGATTGAATCCCTACATATTGATGACCCGGTGGGAGCTTTTGCTGTTCACGGTATCAACGGGATGATGGGAACTCTGGCTGTAGGTTTCTTAGGTCAATCGGAATTAACTTTGAACAAAAAAGCTGGACTACTCTTAGGTGGTGGTTTTGATTTGCTGGGTGTGCAAATTTTGGGTGTGATAGCGATCGCTATTTTCACTATTGCCTTTGCCTTTGCAATGTTCTTGGGGCTGAAAGCGATCGGGCATCTACGTGTTGATCCTGAAGCTGATAAAATTGGCATTGATACCTACGAACATGGTGCTACTGTTTGGCCTGATGTCTATGCAGTTGAGCAGTTTGTGGAAGAAGAAGAAAAGCACCGTTCTCCTAAATCTGGACTGGGTAATTTTGAGGGTTAATTTTTCTCACGCAGAGGCGCAGAGACGCAGAGAGTAAGAAATAGACATCTCCCAAAAAGTAGAGACGTTCCATGGAACGTCTCTACAAGGGTTGTGGATAACGCATATTTAGTTTCTGGAGATGTCTAATAGAAACCCGTCCTCTAAATTTTAGTTGTGACGGGTTTTTTAATGTTTGCTGGGTCGTCCTATAATTTATTTAAATATTCAGAATTGGAAAATAGTGAATCACTGTTTTTTTCTCAATAATTATCCCATATTCTCAAGATTATTGAGAATGTAATCAATAATTTAACGAGTTATGGTGATTGACAGCCTCTTGCATTTTGTGTATCATCTTAGATGATATAATTTGCTGGTGGTTATGTCTAATTGAAGTTTCCCTACTTTCACAAATTGGATCATCTTTTTTGTGGAGTTCTCTTAACGAACCACAGAGTGTTTTTTATATTGACAGAATCTATTAAATAAGCATTATCAATTCTATCTCTTGTAGGGTGTGGTTCGGCAAGCTCACCAACCACGTCAGACCCGATAATTGAGCATCTAACAGACTTCCTCTATCTGACGCACCGCACTAATATGGGATGACAAAAGCGTGAAACTAGGCAATTTCCTTCATACATATCATCTGCATTTTGTACAGTGCGTAAGTCCTAATCTATTGGAATAAGTTACAAAACTTACCTTGGCGCGAAACATAATCTTCCTATTCCACATCTTTAATTCGGGTTTTACGTTCCAAAATCTCCTTCAGCACCAAAGTTACAACCGCTAAAAGCGCCAACAACACAGCCGCAGAATAAGCTGCTTCTGTTTCATACTGTTTATAAGCCTCTTCCACAAATAACGGTAAACTTTGGGTGGTATTGCCTATGTTACCAGATACAACTGAAACTGCCCCAAATTCACCCATCGCTCTGGCATTGGTTAATATTAACCCATAGAGTAAACCCCAGCGAATACTAGGCAGGGTAACACGCCAAAAAGTTTGCCAGTCGTTCGCACCCAAGGTTTTGGCAGCTTCTTCTTGGTCTTTGCCAAATTCTTCTAAGACGGGAATTACTTCTCTGGCCACGAATGGCATACTCACAAAAGCGGTAGCTAGAACCATGCCGGGGAGGGCAAAGATAATTTGGATATTTTGACTTTGTAGCCAAGGACCAAACCAACCCTGTCTTCCATAAAGTAATACTAGCATTAATCCGGCAACTACTGGGGAAATGGAAAATGGAAGATCGATAATACTCAATACTATAGCGCGTCCGGGGAATTTATGACGAGAAATCGCCCAGGCTGCACATAGACCAAATACTGTATTTAATGGTACGGCAATTAGAGCTAAAATCAGAGTTAACCAAGCGGCATGAAGAAATTCTGGACGGGTGAGGTTGGAGATAAAGGGTCCAAATCCTTTTTTAAAGGCTTGAACAAATACGTTGATGGCTGGGATATATTGTACTAGAGCTAGGTATGCGATCGCTATTCCAATTAAAAGCGCGGGAACCCAACTTTGTTTTTGACGTTTATCTGTTGTCATATCTTCTTGACCACGCTTGTAAGAAATTAATCGCTATCAGCAGCACTAGAGAAATTGTCAATAAAACTACACCAATCACAGTTGCACCAGCATAGTCATATTGTTCCAATCGTTGGAAAATTAACACGGGTGCAATCAAATCTTGAAAAGGTGTATTAGAAGCAATAATCACGGTTGAACCATATTCCCCCACCGCGCGAGAGAATCCCAAAGCCACACCTGTTAAAACTGTAGGAAATAAAGGCGGTAAAATCACTTTCCAAAAGGTCTGCCATTCAGTAGCACCTAAACTCCAAGCCGCTTCTTCAATTTCTTGTTCCATTTCCTGAAGTACCGGTTGCACTGTCCTGACTACAAAGGGGAGAGAAATAAATATCATTGCTACGCCTACCCCCAACCGGGTAAATGAGACTTTAATTCCCAAAGGTGCTAACAGTGAACCAATCCAACCGTTATCACTATAAACTGTGGCTAGTGTTAAACCTGCAACGGATGTAGGTAAAGCAAAGGGTAAATCGACGGTGGCATCAATTATCCTTTTAAAGGGGAAGTCGTACCGCACTAACACCCAAGCAATCAGGGTTCCAAATACTCCATTTAGTAATGCTGCACCTAATGAAGTGACGAAGGTGACGTTATAGGTGGCTAAGGCTAAGTCGTTTGTGGCGATTTCCCAAAATTTAGCCGGAGTTTCGGTGCTGGCTTTGAGGAACAAGGCAATGATGGGAATAAATAACATGACGGTTAAGTATCCTATGGTAATTCTCCATGTCCAGGGTAGGTGAATTACGTTATCTAGGAAGACTTTCCATATCGGTGTTTTGGTTTCGGTTTTTATAGATGGTGATAAGGTCATATTAACTCAAGTTGCTAGTTATCTAGTTGAGGTTGATTATTGGTATAAAACGAACCACAGAGGCACAGAGGACACAGAGAAATGAGAAGAACAAATTTTTAACTCAACCTTTTGGAATCGCCTATTAGTGCGGTGCGTCAGATAGAGAAAATCTGTTCAATGCTAAGTTATCGGGTCTGACGTGGTTGGTGAGCTTGTCGAACCACACCCTACAAGAGATAAAATCCATAATCCTTATGTAATAGATTCTGTCAATGTGTAACTCCTAATATTGTGGTTTAATTCTGTAAATCCTTTAATCCTGGACATCCTAATTCAGACATTTTCCCTAACTAGCAACTTACTTTATTAAGGGAAGGAAGATGATGAACCGCAAAGAAACAAAGGACGCGAAGAAATATTCAAGTTAATTCTGATTATTTCTCTGAATTTGGTCAAAAATCGCCCCGTCTTTGAAAAATTTCTGCTGTACTGCGTCCCAACCACCTAAGTCTTCAACTGTACCCAAGGTCTTGATTGGTGGATATTTGGCTGCAAATTCCTGATTTTTAGCTACTGTCTCATTCACAGGACGAAATCCTACTTTGGCAAATTCTTGTTGTGCTTCTGGGGTAAATAAGTAGTTAACAAAGGCTTCTACTACTTCCCGATTTCCGTGTTTATCAACATTCTTATCGACTACCGCAATGGGATTATCTATGGAAATGTTCACGTCAGGAATAATATAATTTGACTTTTCGCCCTTTTGTGCTGCTAAGATAATTTCGTTTTCGTAATTGATTAAAGCATCCCCTTGACCTTGTTTGAAAAAAGCATCTGTGGCTTCACGGGCATCTTTTGTTAAGACTGGCACGTTTTTATAAACTTTAGTCACAAACTCTTTCGCTTTTGCTTCATCTCCACCAGTTTTAATAACTGAGTTCCACAAGGCTAAGAAGTTCCAACGCGCTACTCCAGAGGTTTTAGGATCGGCAGTAATTAATTTTACATCATCTTTTTCTAAGTCTGCCCAAGTTTTGATACCTTTGGGATTACCTTCACGAGTAACTAATGCCGCCACAGATTTAGAAACAATACCATTATTAGGAAATTCTTTTTCCCATCCTGGTTGAATAAATCCGGCTTTTTCAATATTTTTGGTGTCTAAAGCCAATGCTAAGTGAACAATATCAGCCTCCAAACCATCAATGACAGCACGGGTTTGAGAACCAGAAGCACCATAGCTTTGTCTAAAAGTTACCTTTTGGTTATGTTCTTGCTGCCATTTTTCTACAAATTTAGGAATGATGGCTTCATGGGCTATTTTTGTGACTGCAAAAGATACCAAGGTAATTTCTACATTTGGCTTGTTTCCAGTAGCCGTATTTTCAGACCCACCACTGCAAGCAGCAAGGGCTACACTCAATACTGCCCCTACTAGAAAAAGTGATACAAAGCCTTTGAATCTCAGTTGTAACCGTTTTAATCTCATTAATCTACAGTTAGTTGATGGGAATACAGTATATGTTACTCAATAATTGCACATTTTCGATCATCAGCGTTAAAAAAACTGCACGTTAACCGATAGGAAATATGGAGATTTTACCAGTTTAAAGGATTTCTGGCTTGGTAGTATCAATTTTTCATGACTAAAGGACAGGTATTAGCGATCGCTCATTCATAACTTTAAAACCAAAATATACTCATTTATATCATTATTTCTAATACTCCATTTTTTCGATAGATAATGTGTGGTTTTTGACCTCAAACCCTATTGATTTCCATCATGCCATCTGATACGCTCTTTTTTAGTTGAATACTACAGTAACCCGACCAAATTACAGTAGATTAATCTCACAGCTAAATAACTTCCCATGAAATACAATTCCGCTTTTACTCCCTTCCTGGCCATTAGTTTGAGCCTCAGCACCATATTTCCTGTATCTTCAGTAGCTACAGCCCAGAATCGAAACAATAAAAAAGTTGAAATTACCTTGGTAACTTATGCAGTAACTAAAGCAGCCTATGAAAAAATCATTCCTCAGTTTGTGTCAAAATGGAAACGGGAAAAAAATCAAGATGTCGTGATTCGTCAAAGTTACGGTGGTTCTGGTTCTCAAACCCGTGCTGTTTTGATGGTTTACCCGCCGATGTGGTAGCTTTAGCTTTGGCATTAGATACCAAAAAAATCGAAAAAGCAGGTTTAATTAATCCAGGCTGGGAAAAAGAAGCCCCAAATAAATCAATTGTCACCCGTTCTGTAGTAGCTTTAGAAACCCGTGCTGGTAATCCTAAACAAATAAAAACTTGGAGTGATTTAGCTAAATCAGGAATTAAAATTATCACTGCTAACCCTAAAACCTCTGGTGGTGCGAGGTGGAATTTCCTGGCTTTGTGGGGTGCTGTCACTAAAACCGGTGGAAGTGAAGCCCAAGCGCAGAACTTTGTTACCCAAGTGTTTGGAAATGTCGCTGTCTTACCTAAAGATGCGCGGGAATCTAGTGATGTATTTTACAAAAAAAATCAGGGAGATGTCTTACTCAACTACGAAAATGAAGTGATTTTAGCGGCACTCCAAGGAAACACCAAGAGTTCTTATGTAATTCCGTCAACCAACATTTCTATAGAAGGACCAGTTGCAGTTGTAGATAAAAATGTAGATAAAAATGGAACTCGTCAAGTTTCTGAAGCTTTTGTCCAGTTTTTATTTACCCCAGAAGCCCAGCGTGAGTTTGCTAAAGTTGGTTTCCGTCCTGTTAACGCCACAGTAGCTAAAGAAGTACAGAGTAAGTTTCCCAAAATATCCCGGCTTTTCACAGTCGATGATCTTGGGGGTTGGGACGCTATACAGAAGAAGTTTTTTGATGATGGCGCTATTTTTGACAAAATCCAAGGTAGACGACGTTAAGTAAAATCAAGTTTCAATTGTATAAAATATTTAGCTCTTACTGATGCGATCGCACTTCTCGCCTTGGTAAGGGCTTTTAAAAATTTGTTAGATATGTTACCAAATAACTTCACAATTACCATTAGATTGGAAAACTAGCAAATATATCCTTGAGCAGAAACAATCAACTATCTATCTTTATCTAAGGGAAGATATACTCAGGATTTCCATGGTTTATATTTCTGAATGTTAAACTATCCAAACCACTAGATTACACAAGTGGGTATACTGTAAATTTTCTCTCTTATGTCTGTGATATAAATCACATAAATCTAGGTTAATAAAAGTTTTTATATTTACAACTACCATTTAATATAGATTGCATGGTTGTCAAGAGCAAAATTTACATTTTGCAATAAAGCGTAATATAAGTTAAACTCTATAATATAGATTAGATAACCAAATATACCTCCTGGTGTGTATGAGCGATCGCTAATGTTTAGTTCCCATCGTTAAGTAAAAATTATGTAAATCATTGAAAACCTATGCAAACTTATTAAATAATTCCTAGCAAAAATACCTTATTGGCATTATTGTGATTAAGTTGAAAGAACTATAAACAGTTGTTTTGAATTTAGAAATTTAATTCATCAAACTTACATTAAACAAACAATAACTAGAGTAGGAATATGAATAACTTAAAAAATAACTCAGAAAATCAAATATTGAATGAACTTAAACTTTGTACTCAAATCCAATACAATGGACAATTAGTAATTAAAAGCTCTACAGGTGTTAAATGGATTTTGTACTATCGTTTAGGACAAATAGTTTGGGCTACAGGTGGAACTCATCCTGGTCGGCGTTGGCGAAGAAACATCATGCAGAACTGTCCTCAAACTGATCTGAGCAATATACAAATCAATTTAAATGAAAGTTCTCAGATTTATTGGGATTATCAACTGCTAAAATTCTGTTGTGAAAATCAGACAATTCAACGCAATCAAGTTAACGCCATTGTTATTAACACAATAGCAGAAATCTTATTTGATATAGCTCAACAGATAAATCATTCCTCCTTGACTTATGACCGTAACCAACAAGTTATTTTAGAACCACTAATTAATTCCACAAGTGCAAACATTTTGCTCGAACAAATGCAAGAATCCTGGAATAACTGGTTAAAATCTGGTTTATCTAGTATTTCTCCTCATCTTGCACCAGTTTTACAAAACCCACAACAACTTCGACAACAGGTAAACCCAACCATTTATCAGAATTTTCAGAGATTAATTGACGGACAAAACACCCTTTGGGACTTAGCTATCAAAATGAAACAAGATGTTTCATCAATTACTCGCTCCCTGATTCCTTATATTCGTAAGGGTATTATGAAATTGGTAGAATTGCCAGATTTACCTTTATCATTTACCAAATCTAACGATATAGACACATCTATTCATCGACTTAAAATACCTCTTGTTGCTTGTATAGATGATAGCCCCCAAGTATGCCAAATTTTAGAACAAATCTTCACTTCTAGGGGTATGAAGTTTATTGGTATTAATGACCCTTTACAAGCTATCCCAACTTTAATTAGTAATCCACCAGATCTGATTTTTCTAGATTTACTCATGCCAGTTGTTAACGGTTATGAAGTTTGTTCTCAATTAAGACGTACTTCTGTTTTGGTTAATACTCCAGTGGTAATATTGACAGGGAGTGATGGTGCATTTGATAAAGTTAGGGCTAAAGTATTTGGAGCAACTGAATTTATCAATAAGCCTATAAATCCAGATCAAGTAACAGCGATGGTTGATAAATATTTATACCCCAAGCCAACTGTCGTCAACCTGTGTGATTTTGCTTTTAGTTATTAATGCCTAACAAACTACGTTATTCAGTATCTTAATGGCTCAAATTTCATCTTCTATTATTCACATAGCCAAGCCTGTTCCTCAGTTCTATTCTGTTTTTTGTCAATCAGAACTTTTAGAGATAATTCAAGCTTTGGAACTTAGAAAAGAAATCCCTCTCAAATATTCTTATAAAGGTAGAGGTGCAAAAATTTGGGATGATTTTTATCTAAAGTTCATTATTCCTACATGGTATCGGAGGTCAAATGTAGAAATTGATCTTTTAAATCAAAGTTTTGATTATATTAATGGTAATTTTGAACATAGTAAAAAAATAAATGTTATAGATGTAGGTGCAGGAAATTCCTACCCTGTCAAACAATTTATCCATAAACTGAATCAATTGGGTAAATTAAATAAATATCTGGCGCTAGATATTAGCGAAGAGTTACTTCATTTATCTAAAAATAATTTTAAAAAGTGGTTTCCATTAGTAGAATTTATCAGTAACCCTATAGATATAGAAAATAACTCTATTCCCCAAAGTTGGTTAAACGATGATATATCAAAAATAATTCTACATTTAGGTGTGACAATCGGTAATCATCTCAATAGAGATAGGGTATTTAAAAACTTTAGAGAGAGTATGGGGAATAATGATCTTTTAGTTTTTACTAATGAAATTGGTTCTAACTCTCAATGGGATGGTAAAGTCAGAGGTGGTTGCAATTATCATGCACAGCAAATATATGGCTGGGTTAAAAATAATATTGGGATTAGGTCTGAAGATTGCGAATTGGTGAGAAAGTATGATTTAGCGACAGATAGTGTAGTCGCTAATATAAGATTCTTTCATGATTATACCATCAATTTTAGTTGGATGGGCATAGATAAGAATATTCAAATCTCCGCAGGTGAAGAAATTACAATTTGGAGACATCACAAGCATGAATTATCTGAACTTATCCAGGAGTTAAAAGCAGCGGAATTAGAACTTATTCATTATAATGTTAATAAATATTCTTCCCATGTTATAGCGATTTGTAAAGTTGCTTAATATCTTACCCGCTTCACGGTATTTATTTGTAAATAAAATGTCATAATCATTACCAGTGCCATGATTCTTTTAGTGTTTTTTAGAAAAACACGTGAGGCAAAAAATAGAGGATCTTTGATCAAGCGAAATCCTCTTTCGTAGTTTGTTTTTCCTTGTATTCGTGTAAAATCATATCATTAGTCCACTTTTCTTCATCTAACAAATTAGTGGCCAAAATAAAACGTCCTGCTTGATTAAGATGGATATTAATAACGGTTTCATTTTCTACTAAATTTCCTTGAATATGATAAGTATAGTAACTAACTTCATCTCCTAATTTAGGTTTTCCCCGGCGTTGATAATGGGGTTTAGCTAAAATTTCTAGCTCGTCCAATAGATCACACTTTCTGCATGGAGGAAATCTTTGGCTTCTCCGTTAAAATTAACACACCACACTCTAACGGTAATAACTATGCTCACAACTTTAACTGGCAAGAGTTTGGCATTGACTATTTCCCGGTTCAATGGCATTTATGACAATAATTTATGGATCACAACCGAGACAGCCACTGGTTCTGTCATTCATGATGCCACTTCAGCCGCACTTCAGTTAGAATCTGGGGATGCTGGGCAATACATAGATCGTACTATTTCCATGCTAAACACGTATGGAAACGCTCTCAAGTTGATAAAACTCTGCTTTAAGTAGACAATTCAACCGTCCAAAAATCATTAGGCGTTCGCTCTGTTAGATTAAACGCCTAGTATCGCTTCACAGATATACAGTAGGCTTTTTGGCGATTGGGTTAGTTTGTTGGCTTTATTTACGCCGCGATGTACTACCTATTGTTTTTGTAAGACAAAGTTTAAGGGAGTATACAATAGATAAAGCAATCTAGGAACGGATCATGAAACATATCCGATTTGACTGGGCAATAAAAAAAATCCTCAGAGACAAGGCAAATTTTGTCATTTTAGAAGGATTCATCAGTGAATTAATAGGGGAATCCATTACCATAGAATCCCTGTTAGAAAGTGAACGCAATCAGGTATCAGAGGAAAATAAACTAAATCGAGTTGATATATTAGCCCGGAGTACAGAAGGGGAACTGTTATTAATTGAAGTCCAAAATAGCATTGAACAAGA
>NZ_JAYGHC010000053.1:4503-34787 GCF_034932285.1 Cronbergia sp. UHCC 0137 | reverse complement strand
ACAGGAAATCTCCAAAAATTTATAAGTACAGGTTTTAAGAGTCTGTTGATGGTTTTTCAAGAACCACCTAAAAAAAACAGCAAGTTAACGGACTTGTCAACTTAGTTTACAATTTTTTACTCTCTATAATCATAATAGGTGTAAATCTCTAATTTTTCTAGGGTAGTCATCAGAATTTTTGGTTTTTGGTTTTTGATTTTAGATGGAAAAGCTCGTTATTATTGGGTTTTCGGGGATTATTAACTCTAAATATATTTTCTCATAAAGTTTGAAAATAGGTTGTAGTTAAGGGAGTGGGCTGTCCATTGTGTACAAATCCAGGTTTTCGCCATTCTTTCCGCAATCATCCAGCTAACGCTAGAATGAGTCGTACAGTGAAATTAAATTATTGCTAAATGTTTACTATTGACTTGAGCATCAGAAATACTGCTTTCCCGATATCTGTACAACGTAAGTCTGCTGAGGACGCTGAAGCTGTGTATCAGTTGATTTTGGCGGCAATGCGTTCTGGCAACCCAGATATTGTGGAACTCAAGTGTGAGGGCAAAACTGAGAAAAAAATTGCCGTTCGTGCCAGCGAAATTTCAGGAGTACAGGTTGTGCAGAAAGAAGGTACTTCGATTGGTGGCGCTAGAGCGCCTGGATTTTTTGCCCTAGCTACTGAGTAAGGTACAACAATGACGGCTTTAGGCATAGAAGTTAAGGATGTCAATTTCTTATGGCCTAATGGGGAGCAAGCGATCGCCTCTTGCTCTCTAAAAGTACCCAAAGGAGAATTTTGGATGTTGTTGGGGACAAATGGCAGTGGTAAATCAACTCTTTTGCGATTGATAGCGGGGTTATTAACTCCTAAATCTGGCGAAATTGGGGTTTTACCTCCAGTTGGCTTTGTCTTTCAAAATCCTGATCATCAATTGGTGATGCCAACGGTTGGTGCGGATGTGGCTTTTGGCTTGGTGGCAGAAAAATTGCCCCCGGCTATGGTCAGATCTAGGGTTGAGGAAGCTCTAAATGCGGTGAGTTTGCTATCCCTACAACGTCGTCCTATCTACGCGCTTTCGGGGGGACAAAAACAACGGGTAGCCATTGCGGGTGCGATCGCTCGTCATTGTGAGGTGTTGTTATTAGATGAGCCTACAGCCCTATTAGATCCAGATAGTCAATTAGATTTAGTAGCTAGTGTTCGTCATCTCGTCAAAAGTCGAGGCATAACCGCTTTGTGGGTAACTCATCGTTTAGATGAATTAAATTATTGTGACGGTACATTTTTACTAGAAAAAGGCGTTTTAGTCGATCAAGGTGAACCCGAACGTCTTAAACAGCGTTTGATGAATGTAGGGTGATGGGTGATTGGTGATTGGTGATTGGTGATTGGATAATCTTCAAATCCGTGTCATCAGTGTAATCCATTAAATCCGTGTTCGTGATTGGCAATAAATTAATTATTCCTCCCCTGCTTCCCCTGCCTCCCCTGCCCCCTGCCCCCTCCTTGACTTCCCTCTAAGGGTGTAATTTTCCCCTTGGACGGGATTTTTATTTTATGTAATACAGTGCTACAGGCAATACTTCAAGTACCATAATTTTTATGAATGAATTTTGTTAACTCTAGATAATTGTGATTAAAAACCATGCTCCGTTCCTTAGTCCCAGCCATTATGCTAGTGGATGGCTACAACATTATAGGCGCTTGGCCTTGCCTAAAAAAAACTCGTGATAGTGCCGGACTAGAGGCAGCACGAGGAGAATTAGTGGCGACAATGACCAGTTACAGCGCCTTTCAAGGTTATGAAACTCAAATTGTTTTTGATGCCCAATATCAAAACACCGCCAGTAACAGAGAAATTATTACAGAACTTCTCACAGTTCATTACACAGATTTTGGACAGACCGCAGACACTTACATTGAAAAATCCTGTGCGTCTTTGCGTCAACAAATAGCCCAAGCTATAATTTCTCGCGTCATTGTTGCCACATCAGATCGGGCGCAACAGTTAATGGTACAGGGATATGGGGCTGAATGGTTGTCGGCACACCAGTTATGTGGGGAAGTAGAAACTACTACTTGTCGAATGCGAGGCAAATATCAATCCCACAAACAATCCAAAAGTAGGTTTCTAGCTAATGCTATTGATCCTAAGTCTAGGCAGCGTTTGGCTGAATTACGGTTGGGTTTAAAGTAAATAGACTAATCAAAAATCTTCAATCGCGCTTCTGGTGCAGGTTTCGGCTGCTAAAAATTATAAATTGATAGAGCCAGAAAAAAAATGCCAAAATTTTTCTAAAAACACTTGCCATAATCTAAGTTTGGGTTTATGATAGTAAACGTTGGTGAGCTTTCCTCAGTAGCTCAGTGGTAGAGCGATCGACTGTTAATCGATTGGTCGCTGGTTCGAATCCGGCCTGGGGAGTTTTTAAAATTGAATCTTTAAGCAGTGGTAGGTGAGATTTTTGGTAAATACAGAAGCCTCACCTTCAACGCTTATCTAGGTTCGTAATGACGGCAATTTTGACAAGGCCCGTCGGGATTGATAGCGCAACGGATGTAACCAGAGCGGGCGTTGAATTTGCAACTGATATCACCAAATAAATAACCGACACCTTCTAAATAATAGCGATCGCCCTCAATTGGTCGAATATAATGGTGTAACCTTGCTCTATAAAAGCGAATGCTTGCTTGTCTGAGACGTGAGCGTGTTCGTAACTGGGTTTTACGCATCACCCAGACAGACAATAGAGGAGGTAATAACCCGACAATAATTAACAAAAGTGATTTTAACACCCCACCCACCTGCTTAAAGTGCATTGACAATCAGTATAATATAGGAATCAAGATAAATCATTGTTCGCCAGATTTTGGAAATATGCGCGTATTACACAATGAAGTGCGGAAAGTCGGATAAAAGAGACGCAAGAGCCTATAAAATGAAGAAATGAGGCTACGCTATCAGACAATTTCCCAGTCTTCCAATTGAAGTTCAGAAATACGTGAAAATTCTCTAGTATTGTGCGTAACTAATATCAAATTGTTAGATACAGAAATAGCAGCAATTTGTAAATCATAAGCTCCTATGGGTATTCCTTGAGTAGTAAGTCGAGCGCGAATATTACCAAAAATAGACGCAGATTGATCATCAAAAGGTAAAGAAACAAACTGATTGAGAAAATCTTGCTGTAATTTCAGGTTACGTTCAGGGTTAGCACTACGCATTGCACCATAAAATAATTCACTCTTAACAACTGAACAAACAGCGATTTCTGAAATTAATATATTATCCAGTTTTTGCTTTAAATGAAGATTTTTACCTTTAAGATAAATAATACAGGTATTAGTGTCTAGTAAGTAAATCATCAAAATGCTTCTCTCTCTGGTTGTTCTGGTTGTGGATGTCTAATAAAAGTTCCATCCTGGATACAACCGTAAAAATCACTCAGCCTTGTTGTATTTTGGTTTAGTGATGCTGTTTCATAAACAAGAATAATATCTAATTCTGTTCCTTCTTGTGCTTGGGGTAACTGAATTTGTAAAAGTCCATCTTTACCAATACGCAATCGTACCCTAATACTTTGCATACTCAATTTTTTCTCCTATATACTTCTAATTTGATTGTAAACAATTTTTCTGAACAAATTCCCAATTTTTCAATAACTAAGCAAAATCTCAAAGTCATCAGTTAATTCCTAGAATTAGCGATGGGAATTTCTACCCAGAAATTACAACCTTTGTTAGGTTCTGAAACGCATTTAATTTGACCACCGTGCTTTTCTACAATTATTTGATAACTCACTGATAGTCCTAAACCAGTTCCTTGTCCTGGTTCTTTAGTGGTGAAAAATGGCTCAAATATTCGAGTTTCCATACCCGGAGAAATACCACAACCATTATCAGCGATGCGAATTTGAATTGAATTAGCTTCTGTTACCTTGGTTTCAATCCAAATTTTAGGATGATTAGTTGTTTGTTCTTCTTGATATGACTTTTCTAAGGCATCAATGGCATTATTAAGAATGTTCATAAATACCTGATTCATCTGGGCTGCATAACAAACAACTGGAGGTAACTGACCATATTCTTTAATTACCTCAATCACTGGTGAACCAGATTCTGGTTGTAGTCGATTTTGTAAAATTAACAGGGTGCTATCAATGCCTTGATGTAGGTCAACAGGTTTCATTTCTGCTTCATCTAGACGAGAAAAAGTGCGTAACGAAAGGACTAATTGACGAATCCGATCTGCTCCCCCCATCATGGAATTAAGCAATCTGGGTAAATCTTCAGCTACAAAATCTAAGTCTAGTTCTGCTATTTGCTGTTGTATTTCTTCTGTGGTATCAGGATAAGTTTGTTGATAGAGATGCAATAAATTTAATATGTCTTTGGTGTGATTATCAACGTAGGGAATATTCCCATAAATAAAACTAATTGGATTGTTAATTTCATGGGCTACTCCAGCTACTAATTGTCCTAATCCAGCCATTTTTTCACTTTGAATTAACTGGCTTTGAGTTTGTTGTAATTCTTTTAATGTTTGGGTGATTTCTTCTTTTTGTCGTTGAGTTTGTCCTAGTAATTCTGCTTGCTGGATACCTACTCCTAATTGAGAACCAATTTGCATTAATAAATCTATTTCATCTTCTTGCCAATCACGAGGGCTATTTTGCTGATATGCTGTTAATAATCCCCAAAGTTTATCTCCCTGAAAAATTGGCACAATCATATATGCTTTGGCTTTAATTGGCTCAATTAGGGCAATATGACCGATAGCAATAGTTGTGTTATCTATATCTTTAATTACCAGAATTTGACCTTGAGCAAAGTCTCCTCCTTGAGTTGCTTGTAAATAATTATCTGTAATGGCGGATTTTATTTCTCCGACAAATTGCCAACTTTCTGCTAAAGATTCAGCTACAAATTCACCACTCCAATCGGGCTGAAACCGATAAATTGTTACTCTGTCAACTTCTAATAACCGCAGGACTTCTTTGGTACTGGTGGCAAAGATATTATTTAGATCAAGGGACTGGCGAATTTTTTCTACTGTTGCTGCTAAGGCTTTTTCTCTTTCGGTGGCTTTAGCGAGTTTTTCGGCTTGGATTTTGACCTGTTGCAAAGACTCAGCTTGTTGTAATGCTACACCTAATTGCACACCAACTTGGGCTAATAAATTGATGTCTTCATCTTGCCAATATCGGGGTTGGGAGTTTTGATAAGCTACTAATAATCCCCATAGTTCCTCACCTTGGGAAATGGGGACAAATACTTCATTGCGTGGATATTTTCCGGCTTGGGTTTCTTGTAAAAGTATCCGTTCATTTACTGGTTGGGGCTTAACTAATGGTGTCCAACCGTCAACTATGGAATCAGCAACAAATTCTCCACTCCAGTCAGGGTAAAAGCGATAAATGGCTACTCTTTCTACTTCTAATAATCGGCGGACTTCTTGAGTTGTGGTATTAAATATGGTGTCAATATCGAGGGATTGACGAATTTTATCTACTGTATTTACTAATGCTCTTTGTCGTTCTGCGGCTTTGGTAATTTCTGCGGCTTGGTTTTGCAGTTGTTGTAAATATTCGGCTTGCTGTAATGCTACACCCAATTGAGCGCCGATTTGGGTGAGTAGGTAAATTTCGTCTTCTTGCCAATTACGGGGTCCGCTGTTTTGGTATACGGCTAATAAGCCCCATAGTTTTTTATTATAAAGTATAGCAACGATAATATAGGCTCTGGCTTGATAGCTTTCTAATACTTTGATGTAGCAGTCGTTAAAGTCGGCATGATAAATATCATCACAAATACGATATACTTCACCTCTGGCAAAGCGACCGCCTCCTGTATCTTGTAAATATGTATCTGTAGGTGGTTCGACTAATTCTTTTAATTTACATTCGCTGATGTTATCACCTAATTCTGGGCGTTCTAGCTGTTGTTGCATGAGAGTTACCCAACCCTCTGCGACGGATTCAAAGACAAATTCGCCACTCCAGTCGGGATTGAAGCGATAAATGGCGACGCGATCGCTATTGACTAATTTTCTAATTTCTTCGGTGCTGGTGCGGAAAATGCTTTCTAAATTTAGGGAACGGCGAATTTTTTCGTTGGTTTTGGCTATGGTTTTCTGCCATTCTGCGGTCTTTTCTCTGGTTTTGGCTTGGGCAAGTTGGGCAGATTGCAGTTTCATTTGTTCTATGTAATCTGCTTGCTGTAAAGCCACTCCTAAATGTTCGGCGATTAGTTGCACAAACTCAATTTCTGATGTTTCCCATTGCCGAGATCCACTACACTGATGAATACACAGCAACCCCCAGAGATTTTTACATTTCATCAAGGGAACGGCTATGTTCGCCCGGACTTGAAATTTTTCTAACATCTGGATATGACAATTACTGTTACTATCTTGATAGATGTCAGCTATGGCTTTAATTCTTCCTTGTTGATATAGTTCTGCAAATTCTCTGGCGAAGCAATGGTCATTAACTCTAGTTCCCAATGCTGAAATCCATTGTGCATCTACATCTTCATAAATAAATTCTCCTTCCCATGCCAAATCAGGATAAAACTTGAATACCCCTACTCGGTCGGTATTTAATAGCTCACGCACTTGGGTAACTGTAATTCGGAAGATGGTATCTATATCTAGAGATTCTCGAATATGGGCAATTACTCTAGATAATGCTTTGTGTTTTTCACCTTGAGATAGGGAAGATATTATATTTACTTGCATCAGTTCCGTAGGTGGGGAAGGTTAAATGGGAAAAGGTCAAGGAGATGAGTTCCATCCCCGTCCCTTTATCCCGACTATCATCGCCGTTTGGTAGGGCTGCGTCTGAGTTCGCGTGCTTCGTCTTCTCGACGACGGCGATCGCGCCAGTCTGCTAATGTTAAATAAATAACACCGCCTGTAACTGTTACTAACAGCACTATGGCAATTAAAGCTAAAATATTCAGGTATGGACTTTCCACGATTCCCTTATAGTCCGTTACGTCCCCAAACTACCATGGAAATCGACCAAGTAAAGACGACTAACAGTGATACCCAACCCAATGTCAAAATCATAGTTCTAGGTTTTGAATAATTACAAAATGTCTCTAATACTTATCATAACGGGAAAAGGTAGTTAATTGGTTAAATCTATTAGGAGTTACGCATTGACAGAATCTATTAGATAAGGATTATCAATTATATCTCTTGTAGGGTGCGTCAGACCCGGTAATTGAGCATCTAACAGACTTTCTCTATCTGACGCACCGCACTAATATGGGATGACAAAAGCCTGAAACTAGGCAATTTCGTTTATACATATCATCTGCATTTTGTACAGTGCATAAGTTCTATCTATGTAGAAGGCTTGACAAGATTATGGAACTGATGGCGGAACGGTTAGAATCCCTGAAAGCAGGAATTATTGGCGGGTTATCTTTAATTTTAGCTTTCTTAATCACCAGTCTTGTAAATAATTTGATGTTGGGTCAGTATTTTCCTCTGCTGATAATGGATAAATCTAATCTAGTTAATTTACATTTTTTACTCAGTGGTTTAATAGCGGGCTTTTCTGGGTTTCTCTTTGGTGTGACTTATCGGTATATTATCCGCGTAGATACAAATCCTCAACTCAAATCTGGGGGTGTGTTTGCTTTTGGTTTGGTGCGGGGGTTAACTCAGATAGAGGTAGGCTGGGGTTCTGGCACAATTTTACCTTTTTTGGTGTTGGCAGGTGAGAGTATTTTGTGGTTTGCTTTGGCAGCTATTGTTCTTGATATGACTATAAAAATTGGTTGGCTGAAACCGTTTTTATCAATTGATACTAAACTTTAAATTATTTACCAATGAATGATTATTTTCTGATTGTTGATCTTGAAGCTACTTGCTGTAACCAAAAGAGTATACCGCGTCACGAAATGGAAATTATAGAAATTGGTGCGGTAATGTTGAATGGAAAAACTTGGGAAATTGATTCGGAGTTTCAACAATTTATCCAACCTGTTCGACATCCCCAACTTACAGCTTTTTGTACGGAATTAACTAGCATTACTCAGTCACAAGTTGAAGCAGCAGATTTTTTTCCAGAAGTAATTCCCCGGTTTAAAGAATGGATTGATTTATTTCCTCACAGTATATTCTGCTCTTGGGGTAATTACGACAAAACACAATTTATCCAAGATTGCAAATTCCACAATGTTTCCTATCCTTTTGGTTCAGAACACAGAAATATCAAAACGGAATTTTCGGAATATTTGGGTGTATCTCGTAAGTTTGGTATGGCAGAAGCTCTCAACCATTTAGGGCTAGAATTACAAGGAACTCATCATAGAGGAATTGATGATGCTCGTAATATTGCGGCGATTTACCGTTATATGCAAACTCAAAAATTCGGTTAGTTTTGGCGACTAGAAGTCGCGGCTACACAGGCAAAACCCACCTCCGTGGGTTTCAAACCTGACAATCCTGTTCATTCTTAAATCCTGGATATCCTGACACAGACAAAACCCACCTATTCCTACGGAACGCTACGCTAACGTGGGTTTCAAATCCTTAATTTTTCTAGTGAATTATATTCGCCAAAATTTTTCTCCTGACTCCTGACTCCTGACTCCTAGCTGTAACTATTTCACATCTGTGACTCGCCAACTTAGTTTAAGGTTAACCCAAAAATTCCAAATTGTGGCAACAGCGATCGCTATGAGGTTGGCAATGTAACGATTGGGTATGATAAAATTAAATACTAAATTTAATATTAGTACATTCAAAACTAAGCCAGCCAAACAAATAATATTAAATTTCAAAAATCGCTTGAGTCTTTGTCTCCATTGGTTTTGGTGCATGGAAACATCGGCAAATGTCCAAGCATCATTCCAGAGAAAATTATTACAAATTGCGATTTCACCGGCTAAAATTTTACTTCGAGTTAAGGGTAAAGCTAAGGTTGTGGGGTCACTGAGTAAATACAGCACGGCCATATCCACAAATACCCCACTCAGTCCAACTAAACCAAAACGCAGAAATCGACCAAGGGGGAAATTCATGTTTTGACTAATTTTTCCTAAACGTCCTGTGGATAATCGTAAACGCAACAGGTGATGAATGTATTCTAAATATTGTTTCCAGGTGACTTTACTTTCTCCTTCTTTGCGTTCACAAAATACATACCCTACTTCGGCGATTTCACCGACTTTTCCCCGGCCAATCACTTCTAGGAGAATTTTATAGCCTACGGGATGGAGTTCGACGTTAGCGATCGCTCTCCGTTGTACCATGAAATATCCGCTCATTGGGTCGGAAACTCTCCCTAGTACCCCCGGTAGGATGATTAACCCCAAAACTTGCGCCCCACGGGATAAAAACCGTCTCATGGCACTCCAGCTACTAACACCACCACCTTCTATGTGACGACTGGCTACTGCCAAATCTGCTTCCTGTTCCATCTTCTGTAACAGTTGTAGCAGCACTTCTGGAGGATGTTGAAGATCCCCATCAATTACACCCAAAACCTGCCCTCTAGCGACTTGCCAGCCCCTAATCACGGCTGAAGATAGCCCCCGTTCTTGTTGACGACGCATCACGCGCAATTGGGGATATTCGGAAATTAGCGATCGCGCTACTTCCCAGGTATGATCAGGACTATCATCATCTACTATAATTAATTCATACTTACCAAGTAATACCTGATCTAATAACTCACTTAATATTCTCACTACCCGATCAATATTATCTCGTTCTTTATAGGTGGGAATCACTAAAGAAAGATAGATTAAATCATCACCCGATAAATCCCCTGATGGATATTCGGGAATTTTTAATAGTCCAATGGGTACAGTTAACAGAGAACTGGATGAGTTCATAAAAAAGTAAATTTTAAATATTAATAGTGATCGAATCTGTGTTCATTTTTAATATTTTATGTGTTAAAATTGATATGGCGATTAAAATTATAAAATAGCTCCTAGTTAGAAATTACCTTATTTCACCGCACTGACTGTAATTCAACAAATGTCAATAATATAACATCAAGAGTTGAAAATTTTAATTAATTGTCAAAATTAAATAAGTAGTTGAGATTTGATAACCTGTGGCTAATATAACTATAGATTCTATTCTAGAACGTGCCTTAATGGGGTACGATTTATCTGCCTCTGAAGCCGTAATTTTACTAAAACAAACTCACCCAGAGGCTTTGACTGCTATTCAAACCACAGCAGATCAACTCCGTCAAAAACAAGCTGGTGATACAGTTACTTACATCATTAATCGAAATATTAACTTTACTAACGTATGTGAACAACATTGTAGTTTTTGTGCATTCCGGCGAGATGATGGTGATGAGGATGCTTACTGGTTAAATTGGGCGCAAATTCTAGAAAAAACTACGGATGCGGTGCGTCGAGGAGCAACTGAAATCTGTATGCAAGGGGGATTACACCCACAAGCGCAAATCAATGGTAAATCATTACCTTACTACCTGAAATTAGTGAAAACTATCAAACAGGAGTTTCCGCAGTTACACTTACACG
Source organism: Cronbergia sp. UHCC 0137 (assembly GCF_034932285.1). Lineage (NCBI taxonomy): Bacteria > Bacillati > Cyanobacteriota > Cyanophyceae > Nostocales > Nostocaceae > Cronbergia > Cronbergia sp. UHCC 0137. Next base: position 24,280 of record NZ_JAYGHC010000053.1, on the reverse strand, counting down.
CTTTTTCTCCCCAGGAAGTGCAGTTTATCGCTAGGTTAGATGGACTCGAATACAGTCAAGTGATTACAGCTTTGAGTGATGCGGGTGTGGGTTCTATGCCAGGAACAGCCGCAGAAGTGTTAGATGACGACGTTAGACGGGTATTATGTCCAGAAAAGATTGATACAGCCACCTGGCTAGAAATTGTCAGTACGGCACACAAATTAGGTGTACCCACAACTAGCACCATGTTATCAGGGCATATTGAAACCCCAGAACAACAAATTGGACATTTAGAAAAATTGCGATCGCTCCAAAAAACCGCTATTGAACAGGGTTATCCAGCAAAAATTACGGAATTTATTGTTTTACCCTTCGTAGGCCAAGAAGCGCCTAAATCCTTACGTCGTAAGGTAGGGAGAGATCAACCAGTTTTAGCAGATGCGTTAAAACTCATGGCTGTGTCGAGAATATATTTAGGAAACTGGATACCAAACCATCAACCAAGTTGGGTAAAATTGGGGTTAGAAGGAGCTACAGAAGCCTTAAAATGGGGTTGTAACGATATCGGTGGTACATTGATGGAAGAACACATTACCACCATGGCCGGGGCTATTGGGGGAACTTGTATGGAAGTAGAAACATTGCAAAATGCGATCGCTACTTTAGGAAGACCATATCAACAACGCCATACTATATATTAGCAGGATACGGCGAAGGGAATAATTTTCAAATCAACAAACCGATAATTCTAAAGATCCTGATCCAGGATAGGATTAATTTTAATTCCCGTATTGTTTTACTTAACGCTTATGAAGCCGTATTGGTCGCGTCTGCTTGCTCTAGTTTTAGTTGTAGCCATTGGTCTAATCGGCTGCACCGGTAGTCCTGACAGCTTAACAGGTGATTATCGTCAAGACACCCTAGCTGTAATTAACACTTTAAAGCAGGCCATAAATTTAACAAACGATTCCCCTGACAAAATAGCCGTTCAAGCAGAAGCGCGTCAGAAAATTAATGACTTTTCGGCTCGTTATCAACGGGTTAACTCTGTTTCTGGTCTTAACTCCTTTACGACTATGCGAACAGCCCTCAACGGACTAGCTGGACACTACAGTTCTTACCCCAATCGTCCTATCCCCGAAAAGCTGAAAACCCGTTTAACAAAAGAACTACAGCAAGTAGAAGCCTCCCTCCGACGTGGCGCTTAATATTAAATATCTGCTGAAAAACCAAGTAGAGACGTTCCATGGAACGTCTCTACAAATCTCTGGTCAATCAAAGTAAATAATATAGTGTTATTTGCTAGACTTGAGTAAAGGGTAAAATAACTGACCATAACTGACAGTCAGACCAGCGCGATCGCCCGCAACCTTACCAGTCCCTAAAAAATAGTCTACCCTACCTGCCCCCTTAATTGCCCCTCCCGTATCTTGGTCAAGGACATAACGGCTAACAGTACGATGTTCCAATTGTTTATTTTTATTAAGATAGGGAAAAGGAGCGCGAATTAATGCTAAAGCACCAGGAGGCATGAGAGACTTATCTGTAGCGATAGAACGTTCTGCGGTGACAGGGACATTAATAGAACCTTGAGCCGCTGCGCCATTGGTTTCTCGAAAAAAGACAAAACTGCGATCGCGGGGAATGTAAATATTTAAGTCTTGGGGATATTTTCGGAAATAATCGAGTATAATGGGCATGGTTAAACCTTCCAAAGCCACCTTACCATCATCGACCAAAGACCGACCAAGACTTTGATAATTATGACGGACATTACCAGCGTAACCAATAGTAGTTTCTGTTCCGTCGGTTAACTTGAGTCGTCCTGATCCTTGGATTTGAATGATATAAGGTTCCAAGCGATCGCGAAACCAAAACAATTCTAACCCCTTTAATTTACCTTTTGAACCCTGTAAACCATCTGCACCTTCCAATTCTAAGCGCGTAGGATGAGGTAAAGACCAAGAATTTAAATTAGGGGGTAAACGATAAGCAGGATAACGAAACTCTGCTGTGGGTGTCCGACTAGCTGAATATAGAGGTTCGTAGTAGGCTGTAAATAAGACAGTACCTTTGTTATCTTTTCCCACAGATTGGTAAAAAACAAACTCTTTTTCCATCGCTGCGTGTAATTGGGAAGCAGAATTAGTGGAAAGGAGTAATTGACGAAATCTTTGTAAACTTTTGTAAACGCGATCGCGAGTAATACCCGGTACTGAATAGCGTTGATAAGCAATAACAGAATTTTTAGTTTGGAAATAGCGCAAACTGTGATTAATAGACTTTAAAAGTGCTTGTTTGTCTGCTATTTGTTCATTTTCAGTTCCATAAATTCTTTCATCTAAACAAGAACGATCTTTTTCACAACAAGTAACAGGTAATCTTTCAACCAGTACAGGAGAAGAAGTTTGATTTTTAGGTGTTAAAGTTGTTGGTAAATCCCATTTTTTAACTTGACATCCAACTGAACTTAGGTCTTGATTTCTAGTTGGTTCTGTCCGTACCAAAAACACCGATAAAAAGATAGGTAAGCTGATAGTAATAGCGGTTAGTATTTTTTTCATGTCATCAAATTATTGTTAATATAGTGGTACTTGATTGAGATATAAGAACCCCACGAGAACATTCCAGTTTAGCAACGTGGTAAATATGATCTGATTTCAAGATCCATAGAAGTCTTAAATTTCAAACCTTTATTAAATGAGTATAATTACTCAATGTCCCAACTGGGATGCACCCGACCCAAGAGCCATATTTACCTCTACTATAAACTTTCCAAAAATTGTTTTAAACCATCAAAAGCTGAACTATTCCAAGGAAAATAACCGGCTTGTGCTGCTTCTCCCAAACGCATATCTGGTTTAATCTGTGATGCTAACCAAACTTTTAAACGTGCCTTTGCTATTTCTTTTGTATCTTGTCCCACTGTATAAGAAATACATTTAAAATAGTCATCTATACATGATATAATTGGGTCTGATTTTACTGCTTCTAAACAAACATCTTCTAACATTCCACTATTTTGATAATCTGGAATAATCAACACACTAACCTTGAGTTTATCTCCCACAGTTTCTTTAGTTTTACTTGGTATCGGTAATTTAGCATTTTTTAAAAAGCCGCATATACTATCAAAAGCATTATTTGTTGACTTATCTGCATCCCTGGTAATACCTAGTGAAATCAACTCTCTATAACCTGGACGCAATGGTAATGTTTTTAAATAATTACCGAGTTTATCCTTACCTTCGTATGCTTCTACCTGAACATCAGTAATATTTAGATATTTGAGCAATCCCTGAAAAAATCTCACCTCATCAACTCCCTCTCCAAGCAATAATTTTGTCTTATAAATATCCCCCAATTTACCAGACATTAACGTATCTCCCAATTAAATTCATCAGAAGTTTCTAAAGCATCTTGATCATAAGTAAAAGCTTGAATATCATCATTGGTTCTATCTAGTCGATGATAGCGGAAATCGTATTTATCACTATTTTTAAATGCCTGATGTGCTGCTAAAATACACTCTCGACTATGGGTAGTAGCAAATACTTGTACATCTGCTCGTCTAGCAGCATTAGCTATTGCTTTCCAGACATTGGTTAAAACTGAATGATGTAAACCATTTTCAATTTCGTCAATTAGGATAATTCCACCTTTAGCATTGGCTATTGCTAAAATAATTGAAAGTAACCGTCCTATACCTTCTCCCATTAGTGGTAATGGTACAAGCTCACGCATACCTATATCCCCATAGATTATTGGTTCACTATTCCCCACTAATACAGTTAGTCTTTGTAAGCGTGGTTCTAATAAATTTAGCGTTTCTAAAACTTCATCTTGCTGCTTTGCAAGTTCTAGCTTGCTGTAGCGAACTACATCTTCCCTTGTAGATAGCTTTTTAGTTGTTAGATATATTCCTACAGGGAAATTATCTAGTCGATATTCTCCAACTAGACTACCATGAACTGTTAAAGCAATATGTGATGTTGTTTTTTTGGTTTCATCTTGATATTCAAAAACTAAAGTATCGTATGGTCTAACTTCTGTTGTATGTGATTGTTCAGCCAAGACAAGTTCAATTTCATCATCAAATAACGAGCGTCTTAGTATCTTGGCTTCATCTGATTCAGCTAAACGAATTTTTAAAATTCTACGTTGAAGGTTACTATCTTCTAAACAACTTAGTTCAATAGTTTTTTGTGTGTCTTGATTTTGTAAACATGATCTAAGTTCTTCAATATTATATACTTCGTTACTATTTAATTTACGATTTACTGAAATTCCTCGGAATTGATTAATTTGTAATAAGGATTTAGGATTACCTGGATTAATAAAAATAAAAATAGCTTCTAATAATGAAGTTTTTCCAACATTATTTTTACCACCAATTAAATTAATTCGTTCCAATGGCTCAATAGTCAAATCCTGGAAACAACGGAAATTTTTGAGTGTTAATGAATGTAACATATATTAAATAGGGTTTGCTGAAAAAGTCATTTGGTTAGGGCTAGGAGTCAGAAGTCAGGAGTCAGGAGTCAGGAGGAAGAATTAGAAGGAGATCAGAATATTCTCAAATCTGGGTAAATGAACGGTTTTTGATGATTGCATCGCTTATTTCTTGCACCTTCTCCTACTTTTTTCAGCCTGAAACTGTTGATATATCTAGGTTTTTGGTTTATTCAGCAAACTCTAAATAATTGCCTCAGTAATAAAGCAATACTTGTCGGTTAAGCTAAAAACATTAAATCAGGTAGGTTGGGTTGACGTTAGGAAACCCAACATTTACGGGCTTTTGTTGGGTTGCGCTACAAAAACTCTTAACCGATAAGTATTGAGTAATAAAGTACCATAACTTCCCATATTATTTAATTACTCAAAAGTATACTCCTGCCTCACACCCTAAATAAAGGCTAGAGACAGGAGTATTTACTAAATTCAAGCAGACAATTAATTAACCAGCTTTAGCTAATAGCAATTCGCGGGTTTCTTCTGTTCTAACTATTACCTGACCATCATCATTGACATCAACGATCGCTGTATCACCATCTAGTATTTGACTAGAAAGCAGTGCTTCAGCCAAAGAATCTTCCAACAGACGGGTAATAGCACGGCGTAAAGGTCTAGCACCGTAGCTAGGATTATAACCTTCCCGCACCACAAGCTCCTTAAAGCTGTCTGTAACTTCCAGTTTAATTCCCTTTTCTTTCAACCGAACAGCTACTTCACGCAGCATAATCTCAGAAATTTGTTTGACTTCATCTTTGTTCAGTTGAGTGAAGACAATAATATCATCAACACGATTCAGAAATTCTGGACGGAAGTACGCTTTTAATTCCTCATTCACCAAACTGCGAATCCGGTTGTAACTGGCTTCCGCTTGGTTGTCAAATTCAAAGCCTAAACTACTACCACCTTTTTCAATTACCTTAGAACCAATGTTAGAAGTCAAGATAATTAAGGTGTTTTTAAAGTCCACTTTCCGACCTTTTGCATCGGTCAGGTGTCCATCATCCAATATTTGCAGCAGCATATTAAATACATCAGGGTGTGCCTTTTCGATTTCGTCGAATAGCAACACTGTGTAAGGTTTGCGCCGTACTGCTTCCGTCAGTTGTCCGCCTTCGTTGTAACCAACATAACCAGGAGGTGAACCAATCAGCTTGGAGACGGTGTGGCTTTCCATGTATTCGGACATATCTAACCGAATCATGGCTTCTTCAGCACCAAAGAAGTAAGCGGCTAAGGCTTTGGCTAATTCAGTTTTACCCACACCAGTGGGGCCTGAGAAGATAAAGCTGGCGATTGGGCGGTTGGGACTCTTTAACCCGACACGGGCGCGACGGATGGCGCGAGAAACGGCTGTCACCGCTTGTTCTTGACCAATCAGGCGTTTGTGTAAGGTGTCTTCTAGGTGTAATAGTAACTCTGATTCCGATTCAGTCAGTTTGTTAACTGGTACACCAGTCCAGGAGGCGACGATTTGGGCAATATCTTCTTCATCCACAATCGGGACGTTGATTTTGCCGTTTTCCAAGTCCGTGTATAGTTTTCCTTGCAGTTCTACTTCTTGGTCACGGAATTTGCCAGCTTTGTTAAAGTTTTGCAGTCTGACTGCTTCTTCTTTGGCTTTGGTGACACCAATCAATTCGCGCTTCATTTCCTTATCGGTGGAAGTGCGAGAGTTACGCAGTTTGACGCGGGAACCAGCTTCATCAATCAGGTCGATCGCTTTATCTGGTAAGAAGCGATCGCTAATATAACGATCTGCTAACTCGGCGGCTGCTACCAAGGCTGCATCGGCAATATGTACCTTGTGGTGTTGTTCATAGGCACTCCGCAAACCCTGGAGAATTTGGATTGTTTCTTCTACAGATGGTTCTCCCACCAAAATTGGTTGAAAACGACGCTCTAGGGCGGCATCTCGTTCAATATGTTGGCGGTATTCATCCAAGGTGGTTGCGCCAATACACTGGAGTTCACCCCGCGCTAGGGCTGGTTTCAGGATGTTAGCGGCATCTAGACCGCCTTCTGTCCCCCCTGCACCGACTAAAGTATGAATTTCGTCAATTACGAGGATGATATTGCCTTCTGAGCGAATTTCATCCATGATCTTCTTGAGGCGTTCCTCAAAGTCACCCCGGAAGCGAGTACCAGCCACGACGGATCCCATATCCAGGCTAATAACTTGCTTGTTGAGTAAAACTTCTGGGACATCTTGATTGACAATCCGTTGAGCTAATCCTTCAGCGATCGCTGTTTTACCAACTCCCGGCTCCCCAATCAACACTGGATTATTCTTAGTCCGGCGACCGAGAATCTGCACAGTCCGTTCAATTTCCTTTTGACGACCAATTACAGGGTCTAGTTTGCCTTCATGGGCTAATTTGGTCAAATTTCTGCCAAATTCTTCTATACTTAGCGATTGGGTACGTTTAGAACCGCCACCACCAGCGAAAACAGTTACGTCTTCACCCAAACGACTAATGACCGCAGAACGGATGGTCTGCAAATCAACGCCCAGATTTTGTAGTACCTTGGCGGCTACACCTTCGCCAGCTTCGGTTAAACCCAACAATAAATGTTCAGTATTTATGTAGTTATGTCCAAGGCTATGAGCTTCTCTAAAGGATTGCTCAAAGAGGCTTTTTACCTTGGGGGTAAAGGGAATTTCTGGTGGAACGAATCCAGAACCACGGCCGATAATCTTTTCGACTTCCCGACGGGCATCTTTGAGGTTAACGCCCAATTCAGCCAGGACTTTAGCCGCGACCCCTGTTCCCTCTCCCATCAAACCCAGGAGAATTTGTTCCGTCCCTACAAAATTGTGTCCCAGGCGGCGTGCTTCCTCCTGGGCTAACATAATTACCCTAATGGCTTCGGAAGTGAAGTGTTCAAACATAGCGGGCTATTGCTCCCTTGCTGCTTGGACTTTGGGTGAGATAAAGTTCACCCTCATCTAAAGTTTCTTGTATTTTCTTAAAGATAATGTAACTTTATTTAAAGTTAGATGCCAGTAGTAACAGCCGTATGAGGTAGGGTGTAGTTGCCGTCATCAGCCTGTTTAGGTAAGTTTTTCGCCTACTTTAAGATTATGATATCTTAATTCTTACTTTCAGGTCTTAGATCAACTTTTTATCTCCAGTTACGGAAAAATTTATCATTTTAAGTTGTAAGAATTATGACAGAATCTTTTAATGGCAAAGATCAACAACATCCCCTCTACAACCGCGATCGCCCCTCTATAGATATTTTACTCTCTCAAGAGCCAACAGACTACAATTTAGCAGAATTGGCTAGATTGCGAATCCGTTATCAAGGTTTTCCTGGTGCGCGGGACACTCAGCGAGATTTAGATCAAGTCTTACAGCGTTGGGGTTTGACGGAATCTGACTTGTTTGAAAAAACCCGTCAGTTACACGATGTTGGCGGAATTTATAAAAGTCGGGGTAAAAAAGAGGAGCAGGATTGGAATTGAAGAGAGGCAGGGGGCAGGGCTGACAGGTGTAGGTTTTTAATATTATCTGTGAAGGCAGGACTTGGAAGACAAGGAGGTATTGTAGACAAGGAAGATTTTATACAAGAAATGGTCTGTTGAGCTTCAGTTTTTGTGACCAATCGTACATTCTTTGTACAGTTTTCCTCCCTTGTCGCCTTGTCTACCTTGTCCCCCAAGTCTTGCCCTTACGACAATGTAAAATACCTACCCTTGTGAGCTGCCCCCTGCCTCCTGCTATAACTTATATATGGATTGTTGAGAAATTCCAGTCTCTTTAGAGCGGGGATCCTTAATGGTAAAATAATCAAGGCATATACCAATGGGAGCATCAGTAGCCCAGGATAAGTTTCAATCTATAAAAAATTAGGAGAAACGCTCATGACCGCTAAAAGTAAAAATTCAGCAGCAGCTAAACCTAGCTATGTCTTCCGCACTGGGTGGGCATTGTTGCTATTGGCTATCAACTTCTTGGTAGCAGCTTATTATTTCCACATCATCAACTAGATTATACTCAACACGGCTGAATAATTTGATTCTGTAGGCAAGGGTTTGGCGATGGTCAACCTCTACAACTCAGGGGTTTTGATGTTTCGGAAAAGTCAATTGCCCAACCGTGTTTAGTATAGATGTGGACTGGTGCTGCTTAAATTGTGCCTTTGAATAAACCTTTGGGACGAATGAGCAGCACCACAATCATGATTAACAGAGCAATACCTTGTTTGTATTGAGAACCTAACCAGGGGGTACTAGCTTCTTGAACAATACCAATAATAAACGCAGCAGCGATCGCACCGTAAGGATTACCAATTCCTCCCAAAATTACAGAAGCAAATAAAGGTAAAATTAAAAACCAACCCATATTCGGTCTAACAGCCGTAATCAACCCATACATACTCCCACCTAAAGAAGTAAAAGTACCAGCAATTACCCAAGTCCAAAGAATCACTCTATCAACATTGATCCCAGATACCCTTGCCAAATCTAAATCATCGGCAACTGCTCGCATCGCCTTACCAATTTTGGTATTTTGTAATAAATAGTGTAGAGCCAAAATAGCTACAACCGCTAACCCCAGTACCAGTAATTGATTTTGGGGAACTTTTAAGCCCAAAATATCCAAAGCCGGGGTGACAGGTAAATTATAATTCTGGTTTTTACCGCCCCAAAGAAAAATTATCCCATTCCTAAGAAATAAAGCCAGCCCAATAGAGATAATTATCAGTGTTGTAGAAGTTGCACGAACAGATCGCATTTTTGACCACAGCAGTTTTTCTGTCAGTAACATTGCTGCAACTGTGCCAATAGCTGCTAAAATCATCGACAACCAGATATTTAGCCCCAGAGTATTTACCAATAGGGTTAGATATGCCCCCAATGTCAGGAAATCTCCATGAGCAAAGTTAGACAATCGTAAAATTCCATAGGTTAGAGTTAGTCCCACGGCTGCTAGGGCAATAATACTTCCCACCGCAATCCCGTTGATGATTAATTGAGCAAGCTGCATATCCATAATTTAAAGTTGCGATGAAGGAAATTAAAGTTGTGATGAAAGAACTTCTAAATGTGTAATTTTATTTAAAAGTATGCCGATTACCCATTACAATCGACACTATCAGTTATGCTTGATCAATAAAAAACAATTGTGCAGTAATATACATAAAATCACCTTTGTCTCTTGTTACATAATAACCTTTGTTAAACGGTCGAGTTGACCATGCAGCAGTCTTCAAGTTTACCAGAACCAAACTTACATTTAGATGGAACGCCAAAGCTTTTGAAAACGATCCAACAACTGCGGTCTGAGTTATGGCTAGAGAGCAGCTTGAATCAGTTGCAGAGCAGCCTCAACAGTTGCTTGCTTTCTGTTTCTACCACAATGCCACAGGCAACAACCACAGAAGCAGAAATTTTTCAAACAGTAGTAAACGAACTTCATCAAGCTTTAAGTGCCAGTCGAGTAGGTATCGCTGTATTTTTACCACAAGCAACAGTGGGCAAAATGAGTTATATCTCTTGCTCTCCATCTTTGAGTTCACGAAATCCAATTTTAGAAGCAATTTTTACCAACGGGGAAAAACAGCGATTAAAATTACAAGATGGGGTGAGGCTGGAAGATTTACAACAGTTGGAAAAACAACAACCTCCCATTGCTTACCCTCTAATTGAAGATGTTAATGGTGTGATTTACTGGCTGATTATTGCCAGAAAAACTCATAAATCTGAGTATAAGTCACCTCATATTTTGCCAGATACATTGCAACTAGAGTTAATTAAGAGAACATCTTACCATTGTAGTCAAGCGATCGCTCAACTTAGACAAATACAATCTTGGCAGCAACGGGTTCAAGAATTAGCCACATTTAACCAAGAATTAGAACGCACTAATCAACTCAAAAACCAGTTTTTAGCTAATACCAGTCACGAAATTCGTACCCCACTAAGTTCGATTATTGGATTTACCCATTTATTACTAGCTCAAGGTTACGATCCAGATAAACAGCGCCATCAAGAATATTTAACGATCATCCAATCTAGTAGCAAACATTTACTAGCTTTGATTAATGATATTTTGGATCTTTCTAAAATTGAAGCTAACCAGTTAGAGGTGCAATGGGAAATAGTTGATGTACCGTCATTATGTCGCAATGTATTCGCTTTGGTAAAAGAAAAAGCTGCTAATAAAGGTTTAAAACTACGCTTAGAACTAGATCCTGATGTCAAAACTCTGGTAGCTGACCCGTTAAGACTCAAACAAATGCTGTTAAATTTACTGTTCAATGCGGTTAAATTTACGATTAAAGGTAGCGTTGGTCTACAGGTTAGCACAAAAGAGCAGTTTTTAGCCTTTACCATTTGGGATACTGGGACTGGCATCTCTGCTGAAAATCAAGCATTACTATTTCGTCCTTATTGCCAAATTGTTAACTCCGCAGTTAGTCGTGATGAAGGTACTGGTTTAGGGTTAGTAGTTACGCAAAAATTGGCAGAAATTCACGGTGGTTGTTTAAAATTAGAATCAGAAATTAATCAAGGTTCTCGATTTACTATTTTTCTTCCTCTTCAACAAAAAGAAGAAGTTTTAACAACACTAGAAGTTAAACCAGCAGCAGATTTAGAAGTAGGTGAAACAGCTAATTTATCTATCAATTATCCAGCGAAAATTTTATTGATAGAAGATGATTTACCCAATGGTAAATTAATGGAAATATACCTAAGTAAATTAGGTTATCAGGTAACTTGGGTGAAAAATGCAGATCAAATGTGGAAAATACTGGAAAAAATAGAGCCAATTGTGATTTTATTAGATGTAAATTTGCCAGCTATGAATGGCTTGAAATTAGTAGAACAATTGCGAAAAAACCCCAAATATCAGAAGATACCAATAATTGCTCAAACAGCAATGGCCATGAAGGGCGATCGCGAAACTTGTCTAGCGGCTGGTGTAAATGACTATATTTCTAAACCCCTGGATTTACCACTGTTAGCGAATTTAGTGGCCAAGTATAGTAAACCATTGACTGTAGATGAAGATAAGATAAAGTCAGAATAAAAATAAACCTCTAACGGTGGCACAATCCTGATCGACACAGCTTTAACGGCTCTCGTGGTTCATCGATACCACCTGCGATCGCGTACAGCGCGACCTAGTAATCGGATAACATGACAAATAATTCAAAAATTGAGATATGATTATAAAATAGAAGTATTAAAGATTAGCAAAATATGGCTACTATAGAAGAAATCACCATCAAAGTTCCTTCAGGTATTGCAGAAGCCTATCGCAGAGCGACAAAGGAAGAACAGGAACAAATTCAGTTAAAGTTTGCATCAATTATGCAGTTAAACTTCTGCAACTCTAGAAAAGAAGCGATTCAAAAACTTAGGAATACTATGGATGAAGTTAGTAAAGAATCCCAAGCAAAAGGTTTAACGCCTGAGATTTTGGAATCAATTTTGCAAGATGATGAATGAGCGGCGATTTGTATTTGACGCAAATGTATTGGTGAGTGCATTTTTGTTTAGTCAAAGTAAGCCACGTCAGGCACTAGACAAATCTCAAGATATAGGCATTATTTTGTTAACTGATTCAGTTTTGACAGAGCTACAAGAAGTTTTATCACGTCCTAAATTTGACCGTTATATCACCCTGTCGAAACGCAGAGAATTTCTGGAAATTTTAGTAGAAACTGCTGAGTTTATTAACATTACTGAACAGGTGAATGAATGCCGAGATCCCAAAGATAATAAATACTTGGAGTTAGCTCTAAGTGGAAAAGCTGAATGTATTATTACAGGTGATGAAGATTTGCTTGTCCTCAATCCCTTTCGACAGATTTATATTTTAAATGTTCAGAATTTCTTAGATAAGATTAATTCTGGTTGATACAAGCAATTTGTCTGAATCAGGATATCCAGGATTTAAGGATTTACAAGATGTGGTTTTTGCGTTTGCGGTTTATTGTCTTTATCTTTTGTAGGGTGCGTCAGACCCGATAATTTAGTACATAACAGATTTTCTCTATCTGACGCACCGCACTAATATGGAATAACAAAAGCCTGAAACTAGGCAACCATTTAGCATAACAAGTACCTTAGAACCAAAAACTTTTAAAAACTCTTATGAGCGTAACTACCTATAAATGGACAATTGAACGTTATCACCGGGCAGTAGAAGCAGGTATTTTTAACGACCAACCTATCGAACTACTGCACGGCGATTTGATCTTTATGTCCCCAGAACGAGAACCTCACGCTTACTACAACACAGAAGCAGCCGATTATCTCCGTCATGCCCTTGGTGCAAGAGTAAAAATACGTGATGCCAAACCCATCACCCTACCCAATGACTCAGAACCCGCCCCCGATATTGCCATAGTCAAACCTTTAGGGGAGGTATACTTAGAACATCATCCCTACCCCGAAGATATTTTTTGGGTCATTGAATTTTCTCAAGCTACCCTCAGCAAAGATTTAGGTCAAAAAAAAGATATCTATGCCCAAGCAGGTATTCCTGAATATTGGGTAGTCAATCTGAAAACACCACAGTTGCGAGTATTCCGAGATTTAAAAAATGGACAATATACGACAGAATTGGTACTAACGACAGGAACTATTGCTTCCCTAGCTTTTCCCGACGTATCTGTTGAAGTTGAACCTTTGATAGGTAGATCAAAAATCTTCTAAAATAGAAACGGTTGGATGGTAGAGAAATTTGGCAGGGATTGGGAAGTCAGTAACCCAGCCCTAAAGGGACTGGGCTTGTAAGAGCAATCAAGCAAGCCGTACTGACCAGACCACTCGGTAAAACGAGTAGCCGTTATTTGAGTCACGACACCCTGGAATGCGTAGCTAGTTCCCTGCTCTGTCGCTTGTAATTAAACAGTTCTAAGGTCACTGGAACAGTGTTGCAAGCCTAAAAAGCTCTTATAACAGGTCAAAGCTAACATTACTCCCGCAAGGGAAGGCTCTATTGAGCAAAACATTATGCGTACAGGGTGAAAAGTTTGAAACGGTAATTGTCCCGTCGAAAGTGCAGTACAACAGCACACCAAGCAAAGTAACCCCAAGGCGGTAATGGTTCTAATATTCAATGCCGTTAAAACGGCTAGTGTCGCTTCCCTCTCAGGGCTAAAGCCTCTGAGTTTCCCGCATACCGTGAGATTTTATGAAACTGACAGAAAAACTCAAGCAATTAACAGCTTTATTTGCAGAGATGGATCGGGCTTTAATAGCCTACTCTGGAGGAGTTGATAGTACATTGGTGGCGAAAATTGCTTATGATGCGTTGAGCGATCGCGCTTTGGCTGTAACTGCTGTTTCTCCTTCCTTGTTACCCGAAGAATTAGAAGACGCCTCAGTACAAGCCGCAACCATTGGGATTCCCCACAAAATAGTCCAGACTCACGAAATGGACAATCCCAACTACACCTCTAACCCCGTTAATCGGTGCTATTTTTGTAAAAGTGAACTCCATGATACACTCAAACCCTTGGCTTTAGAATGGGGTTATCCTTACGTGGTAGATGGGGTAAACGCCGATGATTTACATGATTATCGTCCCGGAATCCAAGCAGCAAAAGAAAGAGGTGCGCGATCGCCCTTAGCCGAAATAGGTGTTACCAAGGCCGAAGTCCGTCAACTTTCGCAACAACTCGGTTTACCTTGGTGGGATAAACCCGCACAACCCTGTCTGAGTTCTCGTTTTCCCTACGGTGAAGAAATTACCGTCGCCAAATTACAACGAGTCGGGAGAGGAGAAATTTATTTAAGAAAATTAGGTTGGCAAAATTTGCGCGTCCGTTCCCAAGGGGATACAGCCAAAATAGAATTACCACCAGCACAAATTAAAGATTTTGTATTAAATACAGATTTAGCAGCAGTCGTTTCTGCATTTCAAGACTTGGGATTTATCTACGTCACCCTAGATTTAGAAGGTTATCGCAGTGGTAAACTCAACCAAGTTTTGCAATTAACTAAGTAGGTTTCCTAGCGTGAAATAACCCCGCAGGAGTGAGTAATTTTTTGGGTGCGATCGTAACTATACCCAACAAAAATGTATTTAATCCAAGTCTCACTAACCACGGGTTTACAGAATAAAGTAAATAGTCCAGATTTTTTAGGTTATGATTTATAGTAAACTAATTTGCACAGTATAATTGTACTATATTAATCAAGGAATACTATTTTTGCTGAGAGAGGCATTATGAAAGCAGAGCTTCTCAAAAGGTTTTTTAGGGCGATCGCAAGTTCAGACCAAGAAGCGATTGATAAGCTGACATATCTAGTTATAGAAGAAGAACGCAGCAAGGGACATACCCTCCTAGCTGACCAGTTAGAGAATATTACGAAAAAAAGCCAGAAAGAGAAGCCGACCAACCTTAGCAAACCAGTTTCCTCTGCACCAGAAAAATTACAGGCTTTAAGTGAATTACCAACCAGTAAGCGATTTAATCTTCCCTTAGTAACAACTATACCAAGGGATAAACTAAGGCATTATATGATATTGCCTGAAAAGATTGAGAAGCGTTTCCAAAGAATTGAGCGTGAGTACGCAGCAAGAGATAGGCTTGCTCATCATGGACTATGTTACAGACAAAAAATTCTCCTTTATGGACCTCCTGGTTGTGGAAAGACTTTGGGAGCAGAGCGTTTAGCCTGGAATACAGGTTTACCACTTTTGAAAGTGCGATTTGATGCAATGGTTTCGTCTTTTTTAGGTGAAACTGCCAGTAATTTGAGACTGGTATTTGAGGAAGCTGCAAAAAATCCATGTTTATTATTTCTTGATGAATGCGATTCAATTGCTAAAACGCGAGAAGATTCTCAGGAAGTAGGAGAAATTAAGCGAGTAGTAAATACATTTTTACAAATTTTGGATGAATATCAACCAACATCTGGGCTTTTGGTAGCGGCTACAAATTTGAATAAATCTCTAGATACTGCACTGTGGAGACGATTTGATGACTTGATTGCCGTACCCAAACCAGGAGAAAAAGAGCTAGAATTTATACTAAGGGAAACACTATCTGCTATTGAAGTGGGATCTATCAACTGGACAAGAATTATTGAGCAGATGAGAGATTTTTCTGCGGCTCAAGCTGTGAGGGTGGCTCAGGATGCTGCTAAACGAGCGATTTTGGAGCGAGAGGAGTTAGTAATTCAGGAACACTTAGAAGAAGCGATCGCTGAAATCAAGGTTTCCTAGTTTTTTGAGTATTAAATTTTTGGTGTTTGGAGAAAAAAATGGTTCAAAGTTTTCAGGGTTTTCCACATATCAATCTTAAGTTAACAACAGAAGGACGTGCTGTACTGCGAGGTCGCAGCACAAAGAGTCCCCAAACAATTACTAATCTTAGTAATCGGCAGGGACATGGAAGTAAATTAAAGGGTTCGCTTGAATCCGTGATCTTTGATTGGCAGCAGGATAATCAAGAAAAACCACAAGAAGAACATCCGCAGTTTAAATCTAGACGTATTATCTTACAGATTGATCCTGGTTCTTTTGATCCAGATGGTTTGAAAGCATTTGGCATTGAATTGATTGCTGATACAGAAGATGGATATATTATTGGTGCATCAGCAGATATAGAACTTAGTGAACTCCAGAAAAAAATAGAAAAATTTATAAATCAGGAGTATGGTGGTAATAAAGTTGCCGAAATTTGGGAAATAATAGATGGTAAAAAAAAGCCAGAATTAATTCTTTCTCCTACTTTATTTGCTGAATTATATGGAAATTGGCTTCCAATAAAAGAAGAACAAATTTATACTGTTGATGTAGGTGTTGCTTGTGTAGGGACTGCAACAAAATTACCTAATTATCCCAAACGACAACCTCATGATACTGATGAGATTTTTACAAAAAAAGTTAATACTTGGATTCCAAAACGTGAATTAACAGAAGATGAATGGGAGAAATTATCTTGGGAAAGACAAGATGAATTTGAAGAGATTATTGAATTTTATAAAGGCAATATTATTAAAGGTTTTCAAGATGATGGAGGTGAACTTGGTACAGTTCGCTTACCTGATAGTTTTTCATGTAGAATTCAAATCTCAGGTAAAGGACTAAAAGATTTAATAGAGAATTATCCCTATATTTTTGAAATTAGTTCAGCAGATCAGTTTTCCGAAATGCTCTATCAGGAAGAATCACCTGATTCTAGCACTCCAAATTTTCAACTGGAAGCAGCAGATTCTAATGCTCCAAAAGTATGCATTATAGATAGTGGTATTCAAGAAATGCATTCTTTGTTAAAGGCTGCAATTGATTCACCAAATTCAACTTCTTGGGTTCCCGGTGAAACTGGTAAAACTCCTGATTATGTCAAAAATGGTGGACATGGAACTAGGGTAGCGGGAGCATTGCTTTATCCCAAGAAAATACCTCGCAGTGGTAAAGAGAAAGCTATTTGCTGGATACAGAATGCTAGGGTTCTTGATGCTGATTGCTACCTACCTATTCAAATATTTCCACCTCATTTATTAGAAAATATAGTGGAGTTTTATCATAATTTAAAAACGAGAATTTTTAATCACTCTATAACTGGACAAACTCCATGTCTTACTAGATATATGAGTGCATGGGCATCAACTATTGATAATTTAACATGGCATAAAGATATCCTTGTAATTGTAGCAGCAGGTAATTTACCTAGTGTTCCGTATCCTAAGAAACCTATTACAAGATTGTCAATACGAGAGCATCTTTCAGCAAATAGGCTATACCCAGATTATCTGCTAGAAAATTCATGTAGAATAGCTAACCCTGCACAAAGTTTTCAAGCTTTAACAGTTGGTTCAATTGCCTTAAATTCTTATCATATACCACCTTATTCTTCTATTGGACAAAAAGATCAACCCTCCGCTTTTTCATGTTCTGGATTTGGAATTTGGAATACTATTAAACCAGAAGTAGTTGAATATGGTGGTGATTTAGTAAAAGATGAAGGTACACCACTTAATATTCTTCTCCATAAAGATGTAGCTCCCGAATTAGTACGTTCAACCTTATATGGCGGTCCAGCAGTTGGATTTGATAAAGTTGGTACTTCCTTTGCAGCACCAAAAGTAAGTCATATTGCTGCCCGTCTAGCTGCTGAATTACCTAATGAAAGTTGCCTTCTTTATCGTGCATTAATAGTGCAATCAGCAAGATGGCCAGAATGGACAATGGCTGATGAAGTGAATAAACTCCATGTTGTTCGTCAAATTGGTTATGGTCTTCCTAATGTTGAGCGTGCTGTAGGTAATACTCCCAATCGTATTACTTTAATGACAGCAGGAGAACGACGAATTGTGGCTAAACAAGCTCATGTTTACCAAGTAAAGCTGCCAGAAAAATTACGTTCTCCAGGAGAGAATTTTAAGATTCTTGTAGAAGTTACTTTATCTTACAAAGCTCAACCACGCCGAACCCGCAGAAATCGCCGAAAATATCTTTCCACTTGGCTGGATTGGGACTGTAGTAAAAAAGGAGAAGATACAGAGAAGTTTCTAGAAAGAATTTTGAAAGAGTATGATGCTCCAGAAGATGCTGAAAAGGGAGATGATGGCTTCCAATGGACTTTGGGCAAGAAATCAAAAAAACACGGTAAAATAGATGGTGTTTCTAGAAGTGCAGGAACTATTCAAAAAGATTGGACAGTTGTAAATTCATTTGAACTCACAGACGCATTTTCTATTGCAGTTGTTGGACACGAAGGTTGGAATAATGATCCAGAAGCTAGTGTTCCATACTCTTTAGTTGTGAGTTTTGAAGCCATACGAACTGATATTTCTATTTATACATCAATGGTTGAGGCTCAAATTGAAACAGAAGTTAAAACAGAGGTAGAAATTCAATCTTTATAGATAGCTGATCCTACAGCCATAAAGAGTTAGAATAACTTAAACTCCAATTAATTGACCTATGAAACAAACTTTATTTCATCTCGCTTTTCCCATTACCAATATTACCGAAACTAAAACATTTTATGTTGATGGTTTAGGCTGTATCCCTGGACGAGAAAGCCCCCATGCTATAATTCTCAATCTTTATGGACATCAATTAGTCGCCCACATCACCAAAGAACCGCTAACACCTCAAAAAGGCATTTATCCTAGACACTTTGGTTTAATTTTTACTCAAGAACAAGATTGGCAAGAATTACTAGAAAAGGCTCAAACTAAAAACCTCACTTTTAGAGAAGAACCAAAAAGCCGTTTTATTGATTCTCCCCTAGAACACCATACTTTCTTTTTAGAAGATCCTTTTTACAACTTAATGGAATTTAAGTATTATCGCTATCCAGAGGCGATTTTTGGGAGTTCGGAACATAGCCAGATTGGGGATAGGTATTAATCGGTTCTGCTAAAGCCTTCGCTACTACTGCTAAAGTCCTAGAATCTTTTAACATCCAGGGGTGTAGCGCCACTGGTAAAATAACTTCCTTACCTATCGGCATTTGTGAACTTTTAGCTGGTAAGATCATTAAATCATAAGGTGTCCATATTGATGTAAAATTTAGCTGTTTTAACATCTCGACATCAGAATTTAAATCCTTAATCAAAGGACTATTAGGACGCATTTGCACACAGCCCGAAAGCCAAGAACCATAAGCAACAACAGTTCCCTGATGAGGTGATGAAATAGTAATAAATCTCTGTACCTTTTTGATTCCCCCTAATCGCTGAACATAATACCGACTAACAATTCCACCCATACTAAAACCCAGTAAATCCAGTGGTTGTTTTGGTTCAAAGTTAGTAGATACATAATTAGCTACCTGCTGCGCTAATTGATCAAGTAATCCAGCACCATTATTAGGTAATAAATCCAGAGTATACACAGACCAACCCTCTTGTCTCAAGTAACGCGCCATTTTATTGAAAACTGCCCCTGTATCATTGATACCGTGTACTAATAAAACTGGATTACGCTGTTGATGTTGAGTATTCATGCCAATTCTGTTAAATTAACCTGTAGAAAATTTAACCGAGCGCCATTTATATAGCAATGATTTTTAAATTTTAATTTGTTCACCATGCCCAAAAAACAAAAATTTCCTTACCTTGTTGGTTCTAAATGGACAGCACAGCAAAAAGTTGATGGCTGGCGACATTTTCGAGTCGTTAACCGTAAAAACCAGAGTAAATGGGTATATGCTGAAATAGTGGCTGCTTGTGACCCTAATGTTCGATTTTGGATTAATGCTCAGTTATTACAAGATAGTTCTCAGTGGCAAGCCGGCTGGCAAACATTAGAAGAAATCAAAGCTACTGACGATTATCAGGAATTAGAAATTAATAATT
>NZ_JAYGHC010000053.1:0-4391 GCF_034932285.1 Cronbergia sp. UHCC 0137 | reverse complement strand
TTTCAACGCTTATTCCTTGCACTTGATTCACCTTTTGTCACCTTCAAACCCTTGATATATCTTCGTTTGAGATTTATAGCCTAACGACACGCTACGCTATCAACAAGCCCTAATTAATACAGGTTCTAGGAGAAATTTTTAGCAATTTAGATAATGGAAATTAAACAATTTAATCTAGATATGGCTATGCTAAATTATTTTTAAATACCCCGTTCCCTGGTATATATAGGACTCCTATTTGATTTTTAATAGCGTAGCCATACAAAACTCGGTATAGATATTTGTGCTTTATTTTTCTTTTTCCCTGTTCCTCGTTCTCTCCTATATATGAACTACGAAACTGCTCGCAAAATCCTGATAGATCAAACAAAAACAGAGGAAAACCCTGATGCTCTGTTAAACAGATTAAAACAGGGTAAACCGCCTGTTCCTGGTCAGATAACGTCAATTTTGTTAGCTTTAAAAGTTGTGTTTGAAACCCTGAAAGATGCCCCTAGTTTAGATAAAGATATAGCTCTAGCACTATATAAATTGGGCATTAAAGCTCAACAGTTATTTAGTGCAGGTCGTAAAGCGGGTATTGATTGGCCTCCTTTGCTCAAAGAAGATTTAGTGCGTATTTCTCTAGCAGCAGAAAGTATATTTTCTGGAACATGGCAAACTTTATCCACAACCGGAAAGTTTAAAGATCAAGGGTGAAAACTAAATTTATCGGTTTCTCAATTCTGCTTCTAACTTGTCTAGGTCGGTTTTAAGTAAAACAGTTATCTGACCTACAAAAGCCTTACCTTCCTTTGGTTTAGCAACTTCCATCCAATAAGCATAGCGATCGCCCACCCGCAATTCTCCCTGTAAAGCTTCCCTAATCGGCGTTTTAGCCAAACGTGCCTGATTAATTGCACTCTGATTAGGATACTCGTACACCACCTGAGCGCGATTATAGTCTTGATAAATATCCAAACCATAAATTACCCGCAAAGACTCCTGAAGGCGCTCGGATGTCATCCCATTAACAGCATCATACATACTAATGCGCTCAGTGCGAATTTTCCCCCTGTCTTGAGTAAATGTCACCTTACCCGGAGGTAAAACCGATGCCTGAAAAGTGAATCTTTGGGCTGCTGTATCACTCTTACTCACCGATAACTTTTCCCCACTCTTAGGACGCAAGGTTGGATGGGCTTGAATCCAAGTAGTTACTTCCTCTGTAGTTTGCCCTGGTAAAGCCTGAGATGGAGCAGCAAATAACATTCCCAAAAACCAAGGGGCTAGAGAACAAGGTAAGACCAAAACATTGCGTAAGTATTTTTGTAGCATTTTTAGTATTTACAAATGAGATTTTATGCTAGGAGTCAGGAATTAAAACCGATCCAGTTCTAAAACTCCCCATTAGGAAAGAACAACAAAGAAGCATCTTTAGTTTTCCCATTTTTCATCCTAATATTACACTTTTTTGATCTCTTCTCTTACCCACTCCCTTACTGCTGTTCTAATTGCCCTTCTACCATTTGCCCGATTTTGCTCAATTAGTTTTGGTAATTCCCGAATTTCCAAACTAGGAAATACCAAGCTTTTTTCAGATTCCAAATATTCTCCATTTTGTAAAAGATAAATCTTCAACTCACCAGAATCATAACACCAAATTTCCGGTACACCCAACCGAGCATAAATAGGAAACCGATCTAAAGATTTGCTAGTAATATCAATTTCTAAAGCTAAATCAGGAGGTGGATCTCTTAGTAAATCTAAATCCAATCTACCCCTAACTAATGCTTCATTTTGAAAATAAAAACAATCATCTGGTTCTAAACCTGCCATTTTACTTTCTCGCTTCCAGGTAGTTGAACCAAAACTTTCATAATCTAAATCCAATTCTTCAGCAATATCTTCAATTCCGTTGCTAATAGCTTTTTTATAATATTCGTGTTCTGGTAAAGGAGTCATAATTTCTAAAGTACCATCATCATAAGCAACTCTAGCGGCACGACTTTCTCCTAAATCTTGTAAGAGATTTTCAAACTGTTGCCAACTGATGTTGTACAGCATCACTCTATTAGCGCGATTTGCAACAACTATCATCTTTATGACCTCTAAAAGTCTCTAATACAATTGTGTCACATTCAAAATCAACCTAGTCATACCTTAAAAATATTTCCCCTTACCCACTCCCTCACTGCTTTTCTAATTACCCTTCTACCATTTGCCCGATTTTGCTCAATTAGTTTTGGCAATTCCCGAATTTCTAAACTAGGAAATACCAAACTTTTTTCAGATTCCAAATATTCCCCACTTTGTAAAAGATAAATCTTCAATTTACCAGAATCATAACACCAAATTTCCGGTACACCCAACCGAGCATAAATAGGAAACCGATCTAAAGATTTGTTAGTAATATCAATTTCTAAAGCTAAATCAGGAGGTGGATCTCTTAGTAAATCTAAATCCAATCTACCCCTAACTAATGCTTCATTTTGAAAATAAAAGCAATTATCTGGCTCTACTCCTGCCATTTTGCGTTCTCGCTTCCAGGTAGTTGAACCCAAACTTTCATAATCTAAATCCAATTCTTCAGCAATATCTTTAACTGCATCACTAATTACTTCTTTATAATTTTCGTGTTCTGGTAAAGGAGTCATAATTTCCAAAGTACCATCATCATAAGCAACTCTAGCTGCACGACTTTCTCCTAAATCTTGTAAGAGATTTTCAAACTGTTGCCAACTGATGTTGTAGAGCATCACTCTATTAGCGCGATTTGCAACAACTATCATCTTTATGACCTCTAAAAGTCTCTAATACAATTGTGTCACATTCAAAATCAAACAACCCATAAAAAAAGCTCTTGCTTTTACACAAGAGCCAATAAATTAATTAATTGTCAAGTAATTAGAGAATGTTTTTAACAACCTAGTCTAGGTCGCCCATAAACATTGCTGGTTCTGTCTCGCGGTCAATACCTTTTTCAAAACCACCAGCAGCAGCACGGGCGCGGCCTGCGTGCCACAAGTGACCGATAAGGAAGAAGAAACCTAACACAAAGTGAGAGGTAGATAACCAAGCGCGAGGAGACACGTAGTTAAAAGAGTTAATTTCAGTCGCTACACCACCCACAGAGTTCAAAGAACCCAAAGGAGCGTGAGTCATGTATTCAGCAGCGCGACGAGCTTGCCAAGGTTGAATATCATTCTTGATTTTGTCGAGGTCAAGACCATTAGGACCACGTAGAGGCTCTAACCAAGGGCCACGGAAATCCCAGAAGCGCATGGTTTCACCACCGAAGATGATTTCACCAGTAGGCGATCGCATCAAGTATTTACCTAAGCCTGTGGGTCCTTGTGCAGAACCAACGTTAGCACCTAAGCGTTGGTCACGGATCAAGAAGGTCATAGCTTGAGCTTGAGAAGCTTCTGGACCTGTAGGACCAAAAAATTCGCTGGGGTAAACAGTGTTGTTGTACCAAACCATGATGGAAGCAATAAAGCCCATCAAAGCCAGAGCGCCCAAGCTGTAAGAAAGATAAGCTTCACCAGACCAGATAAAAGCACGACGAGCCCAAGCAAAAGGCTTGGTGAAGATGTGCCAAATACCGCCAGAAATACAAATTAAAGAAATCCAGATGTGACCACCGATCACATCTTCCATGTTATCAACGCTGATAATCCAACCTTCGCCACCAAAGGGAGCTTTGATTAAATAACCAAAGATCACAGCAGGGTTGAGTGTGGGATTAGTAATCACACGTACATCACCACCACCGGGAGCCCAGGTGTCATAAACACCACCGAAGAACATAGCCTTCAACACCAACAACAGCGCACCACATCCCAAGATGATTAGGTGGAAACCAATGATGTTGGTCATTTTGTTTTTGTCTTTCCAGTCGTAACCGAAGAAAGAAGAATATTCTTCTAAGGTTTCTGGACCACGGACGGCATGATAAATACCGCCAAAACCTAAGACTGCGGAAGAAATGAGGTGAAGTACACCTACAACAAAGTAGGGGAAGGTGTCAATAACTTCACCACCTACACCAACGCCCCAACCCAAGGTGGCGATGTGAGGTAGAAGAATCAAACCCTGTTCGTACATGGGCTTTTCTGGAATGAAGTGAGCAACTTCAAATAAAGTCATTGCTCCAGCCCAGAAGACAATTAAACCAGCATGGGCTACGTGAGCGCCAAGCAGTTTACCAGATAAGTTGATTAACCGAGCGTTACCGGACCACCAAGCAAAACCGCTTGATTCTTGGTCACGGCCGCCACCGACAAGTGAGCTATTAGAGAGCGTTACCACGTGGCAATACCTCCTCTGGGAATATAAATTGTTCGTGGGGTTGATCTTGAGGAGCCATCCAAGCGCGGATACCCTCATTCAACAAGATGTTTTTGGTG